>JBAXBI010000037.1:0-9548 GCA_037142055.1 Candidatus Omnitrophota bacterium
ATCTTGAACCACAATCAAGTGCTCTACCAACTGAGCTACACCCACCATGTACTATAAAATTTGTGCAATACCTTATCAAAAATTCAAACTAAAAACAAGAAATAAAGCGTCCCAGGCACGAATCGAACGTGCGACCCTCTGCTTAGAAGGCAGATGCTCTATCCAACTGAGCTACTGGGACGTAAAGAATGTTAGTTTATATCAAATTTTTGGGCTTCTGTCTAGCCTATATCCCTCCGTATTACCTGCAGTGAGTTTACTGGCATGCCATTGATAACGACCAATGACATCCGCATTCTGCGCATTTCGTTTTAAGAGTATGATCGTGTAGTCATCAATAAAAACTGGCGCCCACGTAAAATCGTTAAGACGCCTTACAATAAACCGACTCCCCCAACGAGAGAGACCATTACGACTAAAGCAAATGATATTAAAATGAAACCGCTCCTCTATCGTCTGCCAAATGGCGTCATTACCCAACATTGGAAGAAATATTTTCTTAAAGAAAATTGAGGGATACGCTTCCACACGATTATCCACAAAGAATTTTTGTTCAGAACCTAAATGAAATATCAAATACCCCCCAATAGCGTAATTGCTAAAAATAGGCCCTGTTAATTTCTCCTGTTTTAAAAATTCTGCAGCTCTGTTGACTCCTGGTGCAAGCCCTAAGATTGGCCCCTGTTTCCAATTAAAATGTACCATGGCGGAGACTAAAATCCCAGCGACTATCAATATTGCAATTGTAACTTTCTTAAATCTCTCCGACCAATTTTCCATCCACCTGCCCCAAGCGTAAGCCGTCAATGGTATCCAAAAGAAACCATAGGGAGCAATTAAACGCACCATCTTTATACCCGCCACAGAGAATATCAACATCAATATTACTAAGGCAACATGCTTTCTAATCCCCTCCCTTTTGATTACAGCAATCCAGGCTATTGCCGCTAAAAGTAATGTACCTAAGAAATAAATCTGGATGGAATTGTCAGAATAATTCCTAAGTATAAAAAAGAGTGATTGATCCTCAACAACTCTGTACCCTAAACCATTGAGAATATTAAAAGGCAGTAACACCCCTGCTAATCCTGATGGATTAATCAAACATGCCATAGATACCAACAAGAAAACTTTCTTAAATGTAGAGGCCTGATCTTTTTTATTATCCAGCTTAGCCTGAAACCATAATAGAAAAACCAACAAAGGCCCTAAAAGAAAATAAATCTGAGTATTAACCCAAAATATCTCTAATAAAATTAAGCTAAAATACAACTCTCTAACCTTCAGGCGACCTTGTAGATAGGCGTCTCCAAAGAACCAAAACAAGGCACAAAAAAGCATACTAAAGCCTTCGGGGCGGATTTCATTACGATAAGCTAAGAGTGGGATACTCAACAAACCAAACGCGAGGGCTAATAAAAAAGAAGATTTGCTTTCTGCCCATCTAAAGAATAACCAGAACGTTAACAGCACAAGACCAACATAAATCAAAGAAAGACCAAAAAAACCAAATAGATGCCACATACAAAAACAAAAAACACCAAAAAGCCACTGATGATTAATATAAGGATAGTCGGGATGAGAAAAAGAATAATAATTCTTATATAGGACGTCCCACGTCCCATGAACGATGAGCTCACCATTTTTAATATGGCGGCCAACGTCAACAGAGGTCAAATCAATCGGTACTGAAAAATGCCAACCCAACCAAAGTAAAATAAGAACAATGGCGGACCATCTTTTCATATAAAAATTAATCCAAACCCATTAGTTGAGAGATACGTTCAATCTTGCTTTGCTTAAGAAGCTCTGCGGCCATCTCTTCGGTTTTAGATAAGTCTATCCCACCGAGGCATTCATGCAATTTAGGAAGATACCGTGCGTCCACACTCAAAGAACGGATTCCAATTCCTAATAAGAATGGCACAAACTTAGGGTCGGTGGCCATATCACCACAAACACAAATGTCTTTATGATGTTTTATAGCAGCGTCAACGATCTTCTTTAAAGCACGCAAAACAGAAGGATGTTGCGGCAGGTACAAATTAGCCACTTTTTCATTGGTGCGATCTACCGCCAAAAGATACTGCACCAAATCATTGGTTCCAATGCTCAAGAAATCAGCGTCATCCGCTATTTCATTGATAATCTCAACCAAAGAAGGCAACTCCACCATCGCACCCAATTTAGGATGACAAATTCTCTGCTTCTCATTTTCTAAATCAAATATACATTCCTGCACAATTCCTTTAGCCTGTTGAAATTCATCCAAAGAAGAAATCATAGGGAACATAATGCGCATATCCGCTCCAAACCCCGCACGAAGCATGGCACGAATCTGCGCGATAAAAACATCTTTGTATTTCAGGGAAAACCGTATAGAACGCAAACCAAGAAAAGGATTTTCTTCATGGCCGTAATCATAATAAGAAAGTATCTTATCGCCACCAACATCTAAGGTGCGCAGGGTCACTTCTTTCCCAGGCATCCCCTCGATTAGACGACGATAAATCACATACTGCTCTTCTTCAGATGGAAAACTGCTACGGATTAAAAATGGAAACTCACTGCGGTAAAGACCTATTCCATCCGCCTTAAATTCACAAGCGGCTTTTAAATCCCCTAAAAGATTAATATTGGCCATTAATTTAATCGTCACCCCATCCTTAGTGTGAGGTTTTGAATGGATAGATTTCTTTAACTCTTCTAAGTCTTTATGCAGTTCTTCACGTTCAAGAATCTTTTTTATTGTGTCTGCAGCAGGGTTTACATAGACATGCCCCATTCCTGCATCTAATAAGACCTTTGTCCCTTCAATAACTGACAAAAGCCCAGGCTCATCGGCCACCACTAAAGGCATATTAAGAGATCTTAAAAGAATTGACACATGGGAGGTTACCCCTCCACTTAAAAGAATAATCCCTTTAACTTTTTGAGAAAAGAGCTTGATAGTGTCTGAAGGAAGAAGCTCACGGGCAATCACAATCCTGTTTTCTAAGTCGCTATGCTGATGCTTTAAACCCGTCATAATCTCCAAAAGCCGACGCCCCACATCTTTCACATCATAAATCTTATCGCGTAAATAACTGTCCTCAATAGCCCCGAACTTTCTAACATACTCTCCGACAACACTAACTACCGCTTGGGAGGGATTAATCCCTTGTCGGATCAAAACTAAAATAGCATCCAAGAAACTTTTATCTTTAAGCATTAAGATCTGTGCTGTAAAAATAAGGCCACTGACATCGAAGAAATCTCGCTCAATTTGTTTTTGCAATTGTTGCAATTGCTTCTCAGTTTCTTCAACAGCCTTTATAAAGTCTTGCTCAGTTAAAGGTTTAGATAATTTAGCCAAATGCTCAACATCGGTTAGCACACCATCAAGGACAATCGCCTCGGCCAAAGCCACCCCATAAGAACCACTTCGACCTTTAACGAACTTTAAATCTACAACCGGCTGTGGCTTTTTCTGTTTCTGATCATTGAGAGTAATTAAAAGTCTTGCAGTTTCAATGGTGGTTGCCAATTGGGCGGTAATAGCTCGAAGAACTTGAATATCATCTAACGAGAAGTAATTCTTTTTCTCACTTTGAATAACCATGACTCCAACGCCAATTTGACCGCGAAGGATAGGAACAGCCAACAAAGACTCATAACGTTCCTCCCCAATACCTGGGAAAAAACGAAAATCTGGATTATTATTAACCTGCCCCTCACAAATAGGACGTCTTTCTTTGTACGCCAACCCCGTTAAACCTTCCCCTACCTTCATCCTCACATGTCCGATGGAAGATAAATTTAACCCCTTTGTCGCATTTAATACAAGCTCATTAAAATCCTCATAATAAAGGTAGATAGAACAAACCTCACAAGCCATATGGTGAGTTACCATTGCAGTTATTTTTTGTAAGAAATCCTGCATGCTGGCCGTATCATGAAATAGGCCCGAAAGCTCACTAATATCGCAGATAAATTTAGCGTGATCCCTTTTAAACATAGCCCTATTTTGTACAATTTTATATTATTTACAACAAGATTCTTTCCATGATTAACAACAACTTTTAAAATAGTAGAATAATTCAAAAATAGCCCTTATAAAATTTGTTTTTCGATCTAACCCATGTCATACTTTTTATATACAAAAGGTGAGTTATGTGTGCATACTTTGCTCGTGATCCAGAACTCAATTTACTCAATCCAGAGTCACAGAAGATATTCCGTGATTTAATTGAGCATTTAAAAATGGGCGTCTTTATGGCCGATTCCCATGATGCCCTTTTTTATGTCAATCATACCTTTAATGAAATCTTTGATTTTCCCAACCATAACCATGCAACAGGCCAAAACTGGATGCACGTACTTTTCCCAGTCGCTGAAGTTCGCACTCAATTCTTAGCTAAATTTAATTCAGCCGGTTATGTTACAGACTTTGAGACAACCCACGTTAATATCCATGGAGAAAAAAACTCCATCATTGTCACCACAAATTATATCCATAACAAAAACGGAAAAATCATTGGAGTTCGCGGTGCGGTTATCAATATATCTGAACGTCGTAAATTAGAGGAACAATTACTCCTCGAGCATCAAAAGCTCGAAGAAATTCTCGGGTTTTATAATAACTTAAGCGACATTATGGAGCTAAATGAACTCAATACTTATATTGTTAATCAAACTGCCCAAATCTTAGAATCTAAACGTTGTTCGCTTATGTTTGTTGATGCTGCTTCAAAAGAACTTTATGTAACCGCCTCCTGTGGAATCAGCGATAACATACTAAAAATCTCTAGAGTTAAAATTGGAGATCCTGTAGCCGGACTTATTGCACTCAAAAGCCACGCTATCCTTGTTGATAATATTGAATACCACGAATTATTCAAACGACAGAATCAAAAAATTTACTCAAACCGTTCATTTATGAGCGCCCCCTTAATTCATAATCAAAAGCTTTTAGGCATAATTAATGTTTCTGAGAAAAACAAACTCTTTACACCAACAAACCTTAAGATCTTAGAAACTATCGCTAAACAAACAGCTATAAACATTTACAAACTCCAAACCATGCACAATTTTGAACATCTCTCCCAAACGGACCCCATGACAGGCCTTTCCAATTACCGATATTTTGTTCAAAGATTAGAAGAAGAAATTATTCGCGCTTCCCGTTATAGCCAAGGTCTTAGTTTAATGATGATTGACGTTGATAACTTTAAAACTTATAACGATACACACGGACACCCTAACGGAGATAAACTCCTCAAAAGACTAGCAGAAATATTTCGCAGTAATTTACGTTCAACAGAGCACCTCTGTCGTTATGGTGGAGATGAATTTTGTATTATTCTCCCCAGTACAGACTGTGTCCAAGCTGCCGTTGCCGCAGAAAAACTACGTGAAAAAGTTTGCAAAGAATTTATTCAGGATAAAGTTTCATTAAGTATCGGGGTGGCCCAATTTCAAAAGAACTACAATAAAGAAATCTTCATCCGTCAGGCTGATCAAGCCCTCTATCAAGCCAAGCACTCCGGACGAAACACAGTCATTATGTCTAAGGTAATTCCTGTAAATCAATAAAACTTCCCTTTTTAAATTCTTGATGCTTTTTCATACAAAAAATATTTTTCATTGATTTAACATCTTGTGGTAGACTATCTCTTCAAATTTAAATTTTACACCTTTTTCGGGGAGTAGCGCAGTTGGCTAGCGCGCTTGCTTTGGGAGCAAGAGGTCCCGGGTTCGACCCCCGGCTTCCCGACCATATACTTAATTATGAAGCACAGATGGATCCTCATTTTTCTAGCCGTTGTCTTTTTCTTAACCGCTCTTACGTATTATTCCAATCGTTTCATTTTCCCTACTGTTATTAAAAAAATTGCTGTAGAACAAGCACAAAAGTTTCTTGACCGTAAAGTTGAAATTGAATCCCTGCATTTTAACTGGCTTAAAGGGATGATCGTCAATAAAATTAAAATCTACCAAAAAGACTCTCCCAACGATGTCTTAGTCCAAGCAGAAAAGATTTCTTTAGGCTTCATCTTTATCCCTGGCTTTAAGCAGCATCAATTAACCATACCTAATATAAATGTCCAGTCTCCATCCTTACACCTCATTCATCAAGCTGACAACCAATGGAATTTCTCCGACCTTTTAGCTACTTCAGCGAAACCTAACGAAAAACCTGCCCCTGTTACTTTTACTATAGGAAGCATCACCATTACCAATGGAAAATTGCGCTTGGATGATCTGCAGCCCCAAGGAATTGGCACTGAACTCTTTGATCAAATTAATCTCAGGACTGGTTTTTCTATCGGAGGCATTACCTTCAATGGCACTATATCTATCCCTAAGAAACAAGGCTTTATAACTGTTCAAGGAGCTTATCAACCTCTTAATCAATCCCTGAAAGCTTCTGTAAGTCTTAAGAATATTAAGCCTCTAGATTACTTAAGCCTTATCCCCCTTAAACTACCTCTGACCTTATCCAGCGGAACTTTAAAGGATGTCAATGCGCAAATAGATTATGCTCCTGAAAAGATTGACGTACAAGGTGACTGGTCCATTGAAAACATTGATGTAACTTTCAATGAACAGAACATTAAAACTAATATGGATGTTAAGGGATGCGACATCCACTTTCGAAATAATACCCTTGCCATCAAAGGACTTTTTTCCTTAACTAACACCCAAATTCTAACGCCCACCTTACAAGCCGCCGGATCAATCAAAGCTACTGTTGATAATTTTCAAATGAATTCACCTGAAGATATTAATATCAAAGCTTCCTTACAAGCGGACAACCTTACTATTAAATTGCCTCACGACCAATCTTTCCAAGGGCAAATCAATGCTCAAATCATCCAAGGACGCCTGCAGAAAGATTCTATTTCCTTCGAAGGCTCTCTTACTGCTAACCAAGTCTTGCTTTCCTTAAATGAACAACAGAACCTTAAAGGTGATTTCAAATTTAATAATGTTTCCCTTAGCAAAGACAAACAGTCAACCACTGCTAAAGCTGATATAAATCTTAATAATATCGACGTAAGATTCCCTGGTCAAATATTTAGAGGAAAACTTATTGCACAGGGCTTAAGCTTTTCATTAGATAATCAAAACACCCTTAAAATAAATGGCCCCCTTGATCTAAACAGCATCGACATTGATATAGGTCAAAATAACCTTAAAGGAACCCTGCATCTCCCGGCCCTGAAAGCTACCTTTGATCAAAAACAGCAAATCCTAGAAGCACAGGCCCAAGGAGCTTTAAAAGAAATTAACGTCAAACTCGCAGAAGAAAAAAGTCTGAGTGCTGCCGCCCATTTTGACCTTCATGCCATCTACCCTCTTAAGAATCCCTCTGGCTTAGAATATAACGGTTCAATTGGAATTGAAGATGCTCGTTTTGAAGGACTGCCCTTTGGGCCTTTAAAGAATATTAACCTAACTGTTGATTTAAAGACCGATGCTGCCGATATTCAAAACCTTTCCCTTACAGTTTTAGATACCCCCATTAAAGCATCCGGCCGCATCTCTCATTTTCTGAAACCTCACTTAAACATTGAAGCTCAAGCCGGCAGCATTGATTTAAGTAAGGCCAAGGTGATTGCCCCAGATCTACTTAAAAAATATGGCATTAACATCGACGGTGAAATTAAATCGTTTAAATTAAAGTTTGACGGCACCCCCAGCGACTTATCAAAGGCAACCATCAACGGCGAAGGAGAGCTACAAGGTGTCAATGTGGAAAGCCTAAGCCTTAAGCAAAGCCTCAAGGATATCTCCGGAACCATCAAAGCAACCGGAGATTCTATCTCATGGGAAGATTTTACAGCGACCTTCATGGAAAAAACCATCACACTCACAGGACACTTAAACGATTTTAAAAATCCTAAAATCAAGACTTCCCTTGTCTCAAAAGCAATAGGGCTAGACGCGGAAATTAATAAGGTTGATAATCTTGTAGTGATTAAGAATGTCTCAGGTCATTATCTGTCTGCCAATTTTAAAATCAATGGAAGCATCGATTTATCCTCTAAGGTACCTCAACTTGATCTTAATAATACTTTAAAATTTAAGTTAGAAGACTTGAACATCTTTTTACCTGACTTAAAGAAAACTTTTGAACCCCTTAAACTTTCAGGGTTGATCTTAATTAACTCCTCTATAACTGGCTCTCTCCCTGATTGGAAAAATTGGACCTCTACATCTAACATTGAAAGCGATACCATACATGCCTTGGGTTTAAAATTCAATAATTTGAAAATCAAAGTCAATCAAAGCAAAGGAGAAATCCAAAACTGCACCCTCGATAGTGATTTTTACAAAGGGACTTTAAATGTTATCTCTAGTGTAGATTTAATGGATAGAGCTTTGCCTGCTGATATTTCTCTAAAAATAGATGCCGTGGATGTGGCGAGCGTTTTAAAAGAATTTAATGTCGTTCAAGATATCCGAGGCTCCTTTTATCTAACAAGCTCACTGAAGGCCTCTTTAAGCAAGCCTGTAGATGTTAACGGTAAAGGAACTTTGGCCATCAAGGAAGCATACCTAGCTGATATTGAACTCTTTAAAGGGATCCTCTCCCCTCTTAAAACAATCATTCCCACAAGCAATTTGATTTTAACGGAAGTCGACAGCGACTATCAAGTCTCTAATCAAAAAGTCACTACTGACAACCTACAGCTTAAGGGGAACATTATGAATTTCCTCTGCAAAGGGTCGCTGGGATTTGATCAGTCTATTGATATGACCGTTGATGCTCCTGATGATATTAATCAAGACAGCCCAATCCCCTCTGACATCCGTAAATCTATCCATTACAGCGTCAGCGGGAAGATTTCAAAACCAAGAATCGAACACCATTTCTCTGAAATTAAAACATTGATTAATGTTGGCAAGAAAATCTTAGGCGATAAAGTTCCTCAAGGATTATCTGATCTTCTTAACCAACTTCCCTTCTAAATAACAGAACTTAAATTTATTTTAATATATACATATATATCCAGAAGTGTCATTGTGAGCGAAGCGAAGCAATCTTTTAAAAGATTACTTCGTCGGACAAAGTCCTCCTCGTAATGACACGGCCTTGAAAGAATATAATTTAAAGCTGACACGTATGATTTTAGAGAATATCTTCCAATAAATGGCGGAACTTCTTAAGAGCTCGAGCACGATGGCTAATTTTGGCTTTAATAGCCGGATCAAGCTCACCGAATGTCTTATTGTAACGAGGAACAACAAACAGCGGATCAAATCCAAAACCGTTACTACCTTTTTCCTTGGTAGCAATCAAACCACTACAGGTGCCCTGTACCACGCCCAACTCTCTTCCCTGACCATCCACCAGTGCAATAAGGCAACGGTAGCGGGCCTGACGGCCAGAAGTTGGGACGTTCTTTAACATTTGAAATAATTTCTGATTGCAGGCCGCCTCGCCTGCCCCATGTCCGGCGAAACGAGCAGAATAAATCCCAGGAGCCCAACCTAGCGCTTTGACTTCAATCCCTGAATCATCAGACATGGTCATTTTGCCAGTTAGCCTGGCAATGGTA
>JBAXBI010000038.1:0-9479 GCA_037142055.1 Candidatus Omnitrophota bacterium
TCTATCACGATACCGCCGGTGCGGGGTTGGTTTTTTATCATCCCAACGGGGCAATGCTTCGTAAACTTATCGAAGACTATATCCGCGCACAGCATTTAAAATATGACTATAAGCTAGTTGTGACCCCCAATATCCTTAAAGGAAAACTTTGGGAAATCTCAGGTCATGCCGGGCATTATAAAGAGAATATGTATTATTTTAAGGTTGACGATGAAGACTATGCCGTCAAACCAATGAACTGCCCGGGACATATCTTAATTTACAAATCACACACACGTTCGTATCGCGATTTGCCTATTCGTTATTTTGAACTAGGCACTGTCTATCGTCAGGAAAAAGTAGGCGTTCTGCATGGTCTTTTGCGTGTGCGTGGCTTCACCCAAGATGATGCCCATATTTTCTTACGAGCGGATCAAATAAAAGATGAAGTCATTCGTGTTATTGATTTTGTTTTTGAAACAATGAATGATTTTGGTTTTCATGATTTACATATTGAACTTTCCACGCAGCCTAAAGATTCGATGGGAGCACAAGAGAATTGGGATAAAGCAACAGCCGCTTTGACGGAGGCATTGAAAGCTAAAGGAATCACGTATAGTGTTGATGAAGGAGGCGGTGCGTTCTACGGACCTAAAATTGATATTAAACTTAAAGACGCTATTGGTCGTCTTTGGCAATGCGGCACCATCCAGTGTGATTTCAATTTACCGGAACGTTTTGATATTAATTATATCGATGATAAAGGATCCCAGGTTAGACCTATTATGTTGCATCGGGCTATATTAGGAAGCCTGGAGAGGTTTATTGGAACTTTAATTGAGCATTATGCCGGACATTTTCCTTTGTGGTTGGCGCCAAATCAAATAGCGATCATTCCCATTAAATCAGAACATAATGAGTATGCTCAAGAAATAAAAGTTAAATTTACAAGCGAAGGTTTTCGCGTGTTGGTTGATGATCGCAACGAATCTTTATCTAAACGAGTCCGTGAAGCGGCGATCCAAAAGATTCCGTATCAAATTATTATCGGGGACAAAGAGGCTTCATCGAACACTCTTAGCGTGCGCGCTCATGCAGGTGGAGATTTAGGCGCCATGAGCCCTCAAGGGCTCCTAGAGAGACTTAAGCAACAGATTATTGACAAGAAATAGAATTTAGAGATAATAGAGCACCTTGTTTATAAAGGACCCCTTACCTTAGAGTAAGGTTTTAGTAATAAAAGCATTATTTAAGGAGGAAAGACTATTTTAAAGAATATTCGTATTAACAATCAAATTCGTTCTAAAGAAGTGCGTGTGATTGGTCCTAATTCAGAACAGTTGGGAGTAGTTACCATACAAAGAGCTTTAGAGTTATCTAATGAGTATGAATTGGATCTAGTAGAAGTGGCTCCGACGGCAACACCGCCGGTTTGTCGCATCATAGATTTCAGTAAATATAAATACGATCAGGAAAAGAAAGAACGTAAGGTAAAAAAGAATCAACATATTACGCATTTAAAGCAGATACGTATTAAGCCGCATATCGGAGACCATGATCTAGATGTCAAGATGAAGCAGGTTATTGGTTTCTTAAGCAAAAAAGATAAGGTCAAGATTAACATGGTTTTCCAAGGACGTGAAATGTCTTTTAGAGATCAATGGAAAGCTGTGCTGGAGAAGGTTATCATTAAGACAGCAGAACATGCGATCATTGAAAAAGAACCGTTGGCTGAAGGACGTATTGTATCAATGGTGTTGTCTCCAAAAGTAGACAAATAAACAGAGGTGTTATCCCCAAATATTTGATGGGGATTTCGAAACTAGAAAGAACTAAAATTCCGATAAAATTGCTAAGAGGCAAATCATCGGGAACGACAAAAGGGATGGGTGGATATGGCAATAGGTAGAAAAGGAAAATTAAAAACAAACAAAAGCGCGGCCAAGCGTTTGCGTATGACCAAAACAGGTCTTTTGAAGAAACGCAATGCAGGGCGTCAGCATATTTTAAGTAAGAAAACACGCAAACATAAAAGACAATTGCGCAAGGACGGTTATCTTTCACCAGCCGACGCAAAGCGCATCAGGAGGTTATTGCCGTATGGTACGAATTAAAACAAACGTTTACTCGCATAAGAGAAAAAAGCGCATATTAAAGGAAGCTAAAGGACAGTGGGGCGATCGCAGCAAGCGTTATAAGGAAGCGATCAAGTCCTTGATGAGCTCTCGTCAATATTCTTACTATGATAGAAAAAAGAAAAAGGGTGATTTCCGTTCTCTTTGGATTGTACGTCTTAATGCGGCTTGCCGTGAATCAGGGATTTCCTACAGTCGTTTTATCAATGGACTTAAAAGAGCTGATATTGGGTTAGATCGTAAAGTTTTATCAGAGATCGCAATCAATGCGCCTGATGTTTTTCTTCAAATTGTTGAAACAGCTAAAAATGCTCCTGCGGCAGTCAAAGCGCCTGCTCCAGAGGCAAAGGCAAAATCTGCCAAGACAGCACCAACTAAAAAAGAGAAAAAAGCTACTGCTGCAAAAAGCAAAGAAAATAAACAAGCATCAAGTATAAAAAGAAACGCTACCAAGGCGAAGGCGTAATTAGTTAAAAAGCACTATCAGAAGCCCCGTCTTGGCGGGGCTTTTTTCTTTATGCATAATTTTCTACTCATCTTTCAGCAAGCCAAAGAAGAAGCTCAAGGTATCTCTGATGCTAAGACAGCAGAAGAGTATCGGCTAAAATATTTAGGTAAAAAAGGAATTGTTGCTGAGATATTTTCTTCTTTATCAAATGCAGCTCCAGAAGATAAAGCGGCCATTGGTAAGGGCGCTAATGATCTAAGAGCATTGGTCAGTCTACTAATCGAAGAAAAATCAAAAACGACAAGAGTTGTTAATAAAAAAGAGCAAGTAGATATTTCATTGCCTGGAACAGCCTCTGTGCTGGGGCATCAACATATTTTGACCCAAACCATTGAAGAAATTTCACAAGTGTTTGAAAAGCTAGGATTTGTTATTGCGGAGACTTCAGAAGTAGAAACCGAATTTCATAATTTTACAGGTCTTAATATTCCTTTAGAACATCCTTCGCGAGATTCTTTTGATACATTCTATTTAGACCAAGAGGATCAAAGTGCAAAAGGCCGCAAATTGTTACTAAGAAGCCATACCTCACCGGGACAGGTTAGAATTATGACTGAACACAAACCACCCTTAGCGGTCATTGTCCCCGGGCGTGTATACCGGCCGGATGCGGTTGATGCGAGTCATTCATTTATGTTTCATCAATTAGAAGGTTTTTTAGTTGATGAAAAGGTTCAGTTCTCTGATTTAAAAGGTCTCTTAACAGAGTTTTGTCGACGATTCTTTGGACAAAATGTAAAAATGCGTTTTCGTCCACATTTTTTTCCATTCACTGAACCTTCTGCTGAGGTAGATATTTCAGCGGAGACTTTAGGGATTGGCAAGAAGAAGTGGCTTGAGATTTTAGGTTGTGGCATGATTCATCCAAGAGTTTTTGAAGCAGTAGGATACCCTAAAGAAAAATACACAGGTTTTGCCTTTGGTATGGGCATTGAGCGGATGGCCATGCTTAAACATGGTATTAATGATATTCGTCTTTTTTACGAGAATGATGTTCGCTTCTTGAAACAATTTTAATACGATGAAATTATCCTTAAATTGGCTTAAAGATTATATTGACCCAAAGCTTAAAGACGAAGATTTAATCCACCGTCTTGTTATGGCTGGTTGGGAAGTAGAGGCTGTTGAGACGGTCGGAAAAGACACCGTCTTTGAGCTTGAAATTACCCCTAATCGACCGGACTGTTTAAATGTTTTAGGTCTTGCCCGAGAGATTTCTGCGATTACAGGTCGAAACGTCACTTTCCCGAAGATAAAAAATTACAAAGACACCGCTAAGAAGATTTCCATTTCTATCGAAGAGAAGAAAGACTGCAGTCGTTATGTGGGAACGTTAATTGAGAATGTTACAGTAAAGGATGCTCCTGATAATATCCAAACCAGACTTAATTCTTTAGGAATAAGACCAATTAGCAACGTGGTGGATGTAACAAATTTTGTTCTAATGGAAACGGGTCAACCCCTTCATGCGTTTGATTATGACAAGATTGTTGGAGGAAAGGTAATCATTCGCCGCGCGAAAACAGGTGAAAAGATTATTACCATTGATGGAGTAGAGAGGCTTCTAGATCCAACCGTCCTTGTGATCGCCGATACCGTTAAACCAATAGCGATCGCCGGTATCATGGGCGGCAAGGAGACAGAAGTAACCGTTGCGACTAAAAATATTTTACTTGAAAGCGCCTCTTTTGATATGGGGTTAATTCGACGTGCCAGTCGAAAACTGGGGTTGCGTAGCGATTCTTCCTATCGTTTCGAGCGAAGTGTGGATTGGAGAGGAGTATTAACCGGTGCTAATCGCGCAACGGATCTCTTACTTAATCTCACTAAAGGTCAATTGGCCGCGCGTAGGGATGTGGCCTACACACCTAAAGGAACACAGTATTCAATTAAGGTTACAACCCAAGAAGTCGAAAATCTTTTGGGGTTAAAGGTTCCTTTAGCAAAGATTAAAAGTATTCTGACAAGTCTTGATTTCAAAGTCTCTGGTAAGGGAGCTTCCCTAATAGTAGTGCCCCCAAGTTTTCGAGGGGATATAAAGCAGAGCGTTGATCTTGTTGAGGAAGTCGCTCGTACTATTGGTTTTGATCACATGCCAACGAGTCTCCCTCAGATTAAGGCTAAGAATTTGATAGTGGATCAGCGGCCTGCAATGGTTAAGAAGTCCGTAAGAGAAGCGCTAATGGCTTCAGGGGTTGATGAAATTGTTACATTGTCGATGACCAATACCAAGGATTTAAAGCGATGTTTGCAGCAAAATTTAAAAGTTGTAAGAGTTTTTAATCCTTTGACGATCGATCAAGAGTTAATGAGACCTTCACTTCTTCCAAGTTTTCTAGGTGTAGTTGCCGGGAATTTTAATCGAGGACAAAAAGATCTGCGTTTATTTGAAATCGCCAAGAAATATTTGTCTGAAGGAGAAAAAGAGGTCTTAACCATTCTTTTAACGGGCAGTCGATACCAGGATTGGCGTTTATCGCGTAAGGATCAAGTTCAATTCTGTGATCTTAAAGGAGTCCTTAAGAATGTTTATAGTGCCGTAGGAATAGAGGCAGCATTTTCTCTATCTCAGGAAGATTTTCTAGATGAATCATGCGCAAGCCATATTGAAGTAAAAGGAGAGGTTGTAGGGGTGGCGGGAAGATTAAAAGCGACTGTTTTACAAAATTGGGATATCAAGCATCAAGATGTTTTTTTTGCAGAAATTGACCTGCAAAAATTATTTAAAACTTCTTTTGAAGCGGTAGCCTTTAAACCGTTAGTAGAATTTCCAGCAGCTGTTAGGGATATTTCTTTAGCTGTTAAGAAAGAAGCTTCGTATGGCGCGATAGAGGCTCTTTGCCGTCAAAAGGGTGGAGATATTTTAGTGGATGTTCAGTTTATAGAGCAGTATTTGGGAGATAAAATCCAACCTGATCAAAAGGGCCTTGTCTTTTCTTGCCTATACCAATCGCATACCCGAACCTTAAGGGAAGAAGAAGTTAATACAGCTCACCAAAGCATTATTCAGGCTTTAACCAACGAACTTGGTGCCACCTTAAGATAAACAAGAGTTGTTTTAAGCTAGTGATTAACGTCACAGACAGCTTTAGAAGGACATGGCATAATCATTGTTTAATATTAGCAAGAAGTTTACGAAGGAGGTAGTTTATGAATAAGAAGCAAAGTGTTTTTAAGAAATTCGGTTGGTTTTTAGTTTTATCCGCAGTTTGTCTAAATATCCCAGTGGCCTTAGCCGGGGAAGCGGATTTAATAGTCCCAGATTTATCAACTGTTCCGTTGATGTTTAACCTTAACGGTCGCACGGCGCTTATGATGGGGATTCTTATTTGCGCATACGGTGTGTTTTTTGGGATTATTCAGTATGGGAAGATTAGAAAAATGCCCGTGCACAAAAGCATGAAAGAAGTTTCAGAATTAATCTACACAACCTGCAAGGCCTACTTAATTCAACAAGGGAAATTTCTTCTCATGTTAGAAGCTATCATTGGCGCGGTAATGGTTGGCTATTTTAGCGGCTTGCGCCATTTTGAAGCAAGCAAGGTTGTTCTTATTCTTATCTGTAGTTTAATTGGTATTGCAGGTAGCTATGGGGTCGCTTGGTTTGGTATGAGGATTAATACCTTAGCCAACTCTAGATCTGCATTTGCGTCTTTAAGAGGAAATCCATTTCCAGTCTATAGCATTCCCTTACAAGCGGGTATGAGTATTGGGATGTTGCTGATTAGCATTGAGCTTTTTGTTATGCTTTGCATCATTCTTTTTATTCATCCTAGTTATGCTGGCCCTTGTTTTATTGGTTTTGCTATTGGTGAATCTTTAGGAGCCTCCGTTCTTAGAATTGCGGGTGGGATTTTTACTAAGATTGCTGATATCGGTTCTGATTTAATGAAAATCGTCCTTAATATTAAGGAAGATGATGCGCGTAATCCTGGGGTTATTGCAGATTGCGTTGGGGATAATGCAGGAGATTCGGTTGGACCTACAGCCGATGGTTTTGAGACTTATGGTGTTACAGGGGTTGCGCTAATCTCTTTCATTCTTCTTGCAGTAAAAGATCCTTTTAACCAAGCGCAGTTATTGGTATGGATTTTTTCCATGCGATTAATGATGGTGATTGCAAGCGCAGTATCGTATGAAATTAATAACGCGATCGCTAAAAAGAGATATGCCAACGTAACAACGATGAACTTTGAAGATCCTTTGACCTCGTTGGTTTGGATTACTTCTTTTATTTCCGTTATTTTTACCTACGCAGCTTCTTATGTTTTGATTCCTAATTTAGGGGATGGAACATTCTGGTGGAAATTAGCAACAATCATAACATGCGGAACGGTAGCAGGAGCTGTTATCCCTGAGATTGTTAAAATGTTTACATCCACAGATTCAGCCTATGTTAAGAATATTTATCAATGCTCCAAAAAAGGCGGCACATCTTTAAATATCTTATCCGGGTTGGTTGCTGGAAATTTTAGCGCTTACTGGATGGGGATTGTTATCGTGGCCCTTATGGGAGCGGCATATTTTGTAAGTCTATTAGGAATGAGCCAACTGATGCTGGCACCTGCTGTATTTGCCTTTGGGTTGGTTGCTTTTGGTTTCTTAGGGATGGGCCCTGTGACCATAGCGGTAGATTCCTATGGACCTGTTTCAGACAATGCCCAATCAATATATGAACTCTCATTGATTGAGACTATTCCTAATATTAAGGAAGAGATTAAGAAAGATTATGGGTTTGAGCCAAACTTTGAAAATGCCAAACATCACCTAGAAGCAAATGATGGGGCAGGAAATACTTTCAAAGCGACTTCAAAACCAGTTCTTATTGGTACCGCAGTCGTCGGTGCAACAACCATGATCTTCTCGATTATCATGATTTTGACTAAGGGGCTTACGGTTAATATAGAGAACCTTTCTTTATTGCATCCGCCATTTTTGTTAGGGCTCTTAACGGGTGGAGCGGTGATCTATTGGTTTACCGGAGCGTCCATTCAAGCGGTTACAACAGGGGCGTACCACGCCGTTGAATATATTAAGGCACATATAAAGCTTGAAGGTTCAGATAGAGCCTCCACTGCCGACAGCACCAAGGTTGTTGAAATCTGCACAATATTCGCTCAAAAAGGGATGATCAATCTCTTTCTGACAATCCTTTTTTCAACCTTGGCGTTTGCTTGTTTAGATCCATATTTCTTTATTGGGTATCTTATTTCCATCGCTATCTTTGGTCTTTATCAAGCCATCTTCATGGCCAATGCGGGTGGTGCTTGGGATAATGCTAAGAAACTCGTCGAGGTAACCTATAAAGAAAAAGGTACGGAAGTCCATGCAGCAACAGTTGTCGGAGATACGGTCGGCGATCCTTTTAAGGACACGTCTTCTGTTGCGTTAAATCCAACGATTAAATTCACAACTCTCTTTGGTCTTTTGGCTATTGAGATTGCGATAGGACTAGATCGTAACGTGGATACAGGACTGGCGATCATTTTCTTTGTACTCTCATTATTCTTCTTGTGCAGATCATTTTATGACATGCGCATAGCAGCAGATGATGAAAAGAAATAATTAAATATACAGAAAAGCAAAAGAGCCCTTCAGGTTGTAAACCTGAGGGGCTTTTTATTGGAACTTAGAATTAAGCAGCAGCAGAAAAGTTATTCAATTTGCAGTAATTATTCAACATGATATAATCATTTTATCCCTGCTAAGCGCGTTAGGACTTGCGCTGTATTGAACCACAAAGCTACTAATAGGGAATCGGTTCTTGTCGGCTCGCCTTGGCGGCCACACACTGACTCCCACCTGTGAAAACAGGTTCTATACACCAGGACCGACGGCGGTGCGGGGGTTTCAATTATGTCTAACCTTTTTGATTCCTCAGAAAATATCCCTAAAGACACACCCTTAAGCGCAAGAATGAGACCTAAGGATTTGGCGGAGTATGTAGGGCAGTCTCATATTCTAGGAGAAGGAAAACTTCTAACGCGCGCTATAGGGGCAGATAGGATTTCATCCTTAATCTTATATGGCCCTCCAGGTTCGGGTAAAACCACACTGGCTTTATGTATTGCCCAAAAGACTCAATCCCATTTCGAAAAACTTAATGCTGTCTCCTCCAATGTGGAAGAGATGCGTAAGGTCATAGCCGGTGCCCAGCAGCGCAGAAATATGAGTGGTAGAAAAACCATTCTGTTTATAGATGAGATTCATCGATTTAACAAGGCTCAACAAGATGTTTTAATGCCTGATATTGAAGAAGGCAACATCATCTTAATTGGGGCAACTGTTCTAAACCCTTTTTTTGCACTGGTTTCTCCTCTTCTGTCACGTTCGCTGGTGTTTGAATTACAATCCCTATCGAAGGACGAGGTTTTAGCATTGCTTAATCGTGCCATAAAAGATAAGGAAAGAGGGTTAGGGTTTCTTAATATTCTGGCCCACGCACAAGCGCTCGATTTTCTAGCGCAAATTTGTGATGGGGATGCTCGTAAAGCGCTTAACGCTTTAGAGATTGCGGCATTGACGACTCCTAAGAATAAAGAAGGGGAAACCATTTTAGATACAAGCGCTATCGAAGAAAGCATCCAGAAAAAGCAGGTGCAGTATGATTCCGGTGGAGATGAGCATTATGACACCATCTCTGCCTTTATTAAATCCATGAGAGGTTCAGATCCAGATGCAACGCTCTATTGGATGGCTAAGATGATTTACGCGGGAGAAGATGCTCGTTTCATAGCCCGTCGTATCGTTATCTGTGCGAGCGAGGACGTCGGCAATGCTGATCCGCAAGCGTTAGTGATGGCCACCTCCGCGATGCAATCGACAGAATATGTAGGATTGCCAGAGGCCCGCATCAT
>JBAXBI010000039.1:0-9305 GCA_037142055.1 Candidatus Omnitrophota bacterium
GGCGTCATTGTTGATTACTTCCGATGGTGGATGGCGCCGTGGTTCTGTGGTGCCCCTTAAAGTAATAGCTGATTCAGCTCTCGAGCAGACGCCAACGATTAGGAATGTTATCGTGGTAGAGAGAATTGGCCATGGGGTGGTTATGAAGGAGGGGCGTGATCACTGGCTGCATGATTTGATGGATAATGCCCAAGGTTATTGCGAGCCAGAACCAATGGATTCTGAAGATATTCTATTTATACTTTACACTTCCGGAACAACGGGGAAACCTAAGGGGATAGTTCATACAACGGGAGGATATTTAACAGGAGTTAATACGACGACTCATTGGGTCTTTGACTTGAAGTCTAACGATGTCTTCTGGTGTACGGCAGATGTAGGGTGGGTGACTGGGCATAGTTATATTGTTTATGGGCCTATGTCTAATGGGGCAACTCAAGTGATTTACGAGGGGGCTCCTGATTTTCCTGAACGTAATCGTCTTTGGAAGATTGTTGAAAGGTATAAGGTCTCTATCCTTTATACAGCACCTACTGCTATCCGTGCCTTTATGAAGTGGGGGCCACAGTGGCCCAAGAGTTGCGATTTATCATCGCTTAGGCTCTTAGGTTCAGTGGGGGAACCCATTAATCCTGAAGCTTGGATTTGGTATTATAAAAATATTGGCCATGGTCGCTGTCCTGTTGTTGACACCTGGTGGCAGACTGAAACCGGAGCCATCATGATTACTTCACTACCAGGTCTTACAATGATGAAACCTGGCTCAGTCACTAAACCTCTTCCGGGTATTGATGTAGAGATTTTAAATGAAGAAGGCGGAATTATTAAAGAAGGTGGAGGTTTTTTAAGTATTACAAGCCCTTGGCCTTCGATGTTGCGAGGCATTTGGGGGGATAGCGAAAGATACAAAGAAACCTATTGGAGTAAGTGGGGTGGTAAGAGCTATTTTGCCGGCGACGGGACAAAGGTGGATCAGGATGGCTATTTGTGGTTTTTAGGGCGTGTGGATGATATTATGCTGGTGGCAGGACACAATATTTCAACCGCAGAGGTTGAGAGTGCCTTGGTGGATCATCCTATGGTGGCCGAATCGGCAGTTGTAGGTGTGGCGGATGAAATTAAGGGGCAGGCCATTGTGGCCTTTGTAATTCTCAAAGAAGGACATGATCCTTCCCAAGAGGCTGAGAAAATCCTCAAAGATCACGTGTCGTCTAAAATTGGCGCCATTGCCAAACCTAAACAAATTCTATTTGCTGCGGATGTTCCTAAGACCCGTTCAGGTAAGATTATGCGTCGACTTTTGCGTGACGTAGCAGAGGGACGTGCATTAGGGGATGTAACAACCTTAGCAGACTCAAGAGTCATTGCTGAGCTTAAGAAGCAATATGATGAAGTTTAAAACCCTCCTTAACCGTTTTATTTTTTACTGAATAAATAATTTGTAAATTTGTGGGTGAATCAAAATTATGAATCGAAACCAGATTCCATCTAATCCAAGAGATGCTTTTTGGGGGATAACCACGTTCTATAATCCGCAGGGCTATCGAAATAAGTACGATCTCTACAGGCGTTTTAGGGAAAGTTCAAAGAGGCAGGGGCTTTGTTTGATTGCTGTTGAACTAAGTTTTGGGAATAAGCCCTTTGAGCTAAAGGAAGATGATGCTGAAATTGTGCTTCGTATAAGAGGGATTGATGAGAATATCATGTGGCAAAAGGAACGATTGCTTAATTTTGCTTTTGAACATCTGCCCAAGGAGTGTCATAAGTTTGCATGGATTGATTGCGATATTATATTTAAAAATGAAAATTGGGTTAAAGAAACAATCGACCTGCTTGATCAATATCCCGTTGTTCAGCCGTTCTCTATCAGCTTTAGATTGCCAAGGAATGTGCAGGACATACAACAGGCAAGAATCTCAGAGTTGCCGTATGAACGAAGGGTGAGCATGGCCTTTAGTTGGGCCCATTTGAGGATGGAGCAGATGCTTATAGAACAGGGTCATACAGGATTTGCATGGGCCGCTCGAAGGTCTGTTTTTGAAGGGGTTGGTTTCTATGACAAAATGATTGTAGGAGGTGGAGATACGGTATTGTCTTGTGGTTTCAAAGGAGAGGAGATTAATAAATTTACCTCTATTCTTCCTGAGAAGGTAGTTCAAAGTCAAACCTCTTGGATACGATCAATATTCCCACGCGTTGAAGGCAGGGTTTATTATGTGCCAGGGGTGCTTATTCATCTGTGGCATGGAGAGTCAAGAAGAAGAAAGACCTCAGAAAGGCTTAAGCTTTTAAGTAAATATGATTTTGATCCGAATAAGGATATTATTAAAGGATCGAATCATTGTTGGCAATGGGTAGGTGGTAAGGGGCCTTTTTATAAAGCGGTTAGGAAATATTTTTGGTCTAGAAATGAAGAGGGGAATCGGTTTATAGAATTTATTTATTCTTGTAGAGACTTAAAGGATAAGTTTATAGGGTTCGTTAATGTATATTCTGTGATTGAAAGAACTCAAAAGCGCCTTTTAAAACAGAATAAGTTAAGTGTTGTGATTCTTAATTGGAAGCGACCAGATTTATTAAAGAAGATTATTAAGACTTATATGCAGTATTCTTTTATTGATGATTTCGTTATCTGGAACAACAATTCTAAAGAACCGATACTTCTTGATAACTTTCCTAAGGTAAAGGTTATTAATTGTAAATATGATGCTGGCCTTGATTCTCGCTATGCCGCTACAATGATGGCGAATCAAGAACATGTTCTAATTCATGACGATGATCTAATTTTGTCACAGCTTAGTCTAGCGCTACTTTTTAAAGAATATTTACGTTTGCCAGATGTCATTCATGGTTTAATAGGGAGAAATATTAATAAGGGATATAATCTGCGTAATGTGGTTGGTAAGGTGGATATTGTTCTTACTCGATGTCAGATTCTTAATAAACGATATATTCGACCATATTTTCAGAATGTAGCATTATTTGATTACATCAGAACTCTTACTTGCGGTAATGGGGAAGATATTATTATGAACTATGTTGTAAGGGGCATAACGGGAAGAAAGAATGTTGTTCATAGGTTTCCCTTCCATGATTATGATACTTCAAGGGAGGTAAGCAAGGAGTCTATTCGATTAAGGCCATTTCATCAGGAGCAGAGACAGGAGATTGCAAAGTTTTGCACCTCTCATTTTACAAATGAGAAGCATTCTTTTAACCCTAACCAAGAATTGATCAACCAAATCGTTGAGAAACCGACAGATATTATTTGGCCTAAATATTTTAAATCACCTCAAATTTATCGCAGCAAAGAGAACTTTTCGCTGTCTTCTAATGTTTGCTCCAAGCGTCTAAATGAGGCGTTGGATTTGCTTTGTAGGCAAGGCGTATGATTAAGAATGACACATATCAGAATATTATGAAACTGCTTAATTTCTTAAAATTAAGCAGGGTTAATGTATGGTTTTTTGTTTTATCTGTATTTCTTTCCCTCTGTTTTACTTTATCTGCAACCTATGCGGCTATTCTCTTGTTTCCTTTAACAGCGGGTATTATTAAGAACAATTTCACCTCTGTTGAATCCTTGTGGGGAATATCTTTTATTGTTAAGCACTATCCCACTGTGTTTAACTCATCGATTAGCCTTTTTATCCTTCTTGTCCTATGGATATATTTATTGACGATAGTTAAAGATGTTTTTCAATATTTTTCATTTTTGACTACCCAAATCCAAGCAAAATTAGCTACAGTTAAACTTAGGGAGATGTTAATTGTTAAATGTTTAAGTTTTGGTAAGAGCTTCTATGACAACAATACGATTTCATATTTACAGACTTCATTAACAAAATCCACAGGTTTAATTGAGTCTCAGTTTGGGCTTTTTCAAGAATTGGTGAGTCAATCTTTTTTAATGTTAGCTTATGTGATTATTATGGTGAGCATTTCTTTTAAACTAACTCTTATTGCTGCTGTTTTTTTTCCCGTTATAACTTTTTTAACCCAGAGAATTATCCTAAAGATTCAGAAGGCTTCTTTAGAGCATAAGAGGTTATCGACAAGTCTTAATGAGAAGGTTTTTAACATGTTGTATTGTATGCCGCTAATTAAGGGTTTTGGTAAGGAACAAGAGGAGGTAAGCAAGTTTTCTAAGGCGGCTGAAGAGGAAATTGAGCAGTCATTTAAGATTCAACGGTTGCTTAATCTTTCCATACCTCTTCAAGATATAGGAACCATGACGGGTATTTTGTTCGTTGCTTTTGGTATGGCCCACATAATGCATTTCGAAAACACTTTAGAACCATCTAAAGCCTTTGTATTTTTCTATTTAGCGACGAAAATTATCCCTGGTCTTAATGCTTTTAATCGCTTCAAGCTTGGGGCTACAAAAACAGCAACTTCCCTACAGGATATCGAGTATATTTTAAATCAAGATGAGTCTTCTAAGGTTTTAGGGGGTAATGTTGTTTTTACTGGATTAAAGAGCTGTATAAATGTTAAAGACCTTTCTTTTAGTTATGCGCCTAAGTGTGATTTGGTTTTAGATCAGATGAGTTTCTCTGTAGAAAAAGGATCGATTGTGGCTATTGTTGGTCCTTCGGGATCAGGAAAAAGTACCTTGGTTAATTTGCTTTTAAGGTTTTATGATTGTCCCTCGAGTTCGATTTTTATCGATGGAAGAGATATAAGAGAATACGACATATCAACCCTAAGGCGGCATATATCCTTTGTAAGTCAGGAGGCCCTGCTTTTTAATGATACAATTCGAAATAATATTGTTTATGGTAGTCGCTTGGATAATGTGTCAGATAAATTCTTAGAAGATTTAGGGGATAAAATTCAAATAAATGATTTTGTTGATAAGATGCCTAATAAATATGAGACATCTGTCGTAGAAAGAGGTGGGCGACTCTCTGGAGGTGAACGTCAGAGATTATCTATTGCCCGTGCGATTATCAGAGACCCGGAAATTTTGATTCTTGATGAAGCAACAAGTTCCTTGGATTCAGAAACAGAAGCTAAAATTAATGATTTTATAACGAGTTTCTCGAAAGAAAAGACTCTTATTATTATTGCGCACAGACTTTCAACGATTAAGAAGGCGGATAAAGTGATCTGTATAGAAAATGGCCGTGTTATAGAATCTGGAAATTTAGAAGAATTAATTAGTAAAAAGGGATCCTTTTATAAACTGCTGCAAGCTCAAACCATCTAACTTAAGCTTTCTTAAATCCCCTAAACAAGAAGCGCATAGTTCTCTTCTCATATTCCCAAAAGAACAGGAATTGACCAAATATTGTCCCAAAGAAAAGAAGTCCTATGTAATAGGCTGGAGGAACGAGTGGTATATAAAGGATAACCTTGACCCAAAAAGGGGTTGTGGCAGTAATGCCAACTAAATGAAAAATGATTCTACGTGCGAACATGATAAATGTACCTGCCATAGAAAAGGTCAGCATAACCATCCAAAAGTCACGATCGCTTTGAATATTCCACTTGGTTTTAAGTTTGGTTATCCATTTGTTTTGACTCATGATAAGATCCTCATTTTCCTTAAGGGACAGAAAAATATATATGTATATTAAATTTATATACAGACTTCTGAAATATCCTTTTAAAGGTGACCCCTAATTACTTTTGGGGACCTAAAGGGGTTTTTCTTTGGTTAAGAACTGGTAATTCCTTAGCTTTTTGGGCATTTAAAGCGATATAGCTTTTGAAGTTTTCTGGGATATCGCTGTCGGTAAAGATAGCTTGAACAGGACACTCAGGGATGCATGCGCCGCAATCGATACAAACTTCAGGATCAATGACGAGCATTTCAGCATCTTCATGGAAGCAATCGACGGGGCAGACTGTAACGCAGTCGGTGTATTTACATTTAACACAAGGTTCGGCAACAATATGAGGCATTGGGAATCTCCTTCAATTAAAACTGTTAATATTAATTTGAGAAATTTATCACATTATGGTGTAGGTGTCAACACCGCAGGTGTAAAGTTTGGGTTTGTCGTTCGTGTTCTGGCCTGTCGGTGCAAGAATTTTGTTTTTGGTTTCTCGTGCAGTCCTTGGCCTTTGATTAAACGTATAAATTTTTGAACAAAGTATTCTATAAACGCTTTGAGTCCATAAAGTTTTCTTAATAAATCTCCCACATTATCAATGGAAATAAGCATGCGCCAGATTTGTTTGGGACGCAGATAAAACTCTTTTAAGCCGATATCAATATGTTCATCAATGTCTTTATGAGAAAACTGAGGGTAGGAAAGTAGGGTTCGTTGTTCACCAGTTGCTGTCAACCAATCCCGCCAGTCTTTGGCTAGGATATAATTATTTTCTTTAGCCCACTTATAAAGTGATGTCCCAGGATATGAGGCAACGCCTGTAATTTGGATAGTATCTAAAGGCATGGATTTAGCAAAATCGATAGTTTTACGTGCGCTTTCCTTGGTTTCCCCAGGAGCTCCAATCATGAAACAGCCGTGGATAGTAAAGCCAAGCTTATGGGCTTGTTCGGAGTACTTATGGGCCATATCTACAGATACGCCTCCTTTACGGATAACACGCAGGTTTTCATCAGTGCCGAATTCAAATCCAGTCATAAGCATACGGCAGCCGGCTTCACGCATTAATGGTAGAAGATCCAGGTCTGTATTAACCCGCATGTTACAAGACCAGGAGATACGTTTATTGATACCTTTTTCAATAATGAGAGTACAGACGTCCATTACATGCTGACGTTCTGCAGCAAAGGTGTCGGTTTCAAACATAATTTCACGAATTTGAGGGTGTAATTTAAGGTCATGTTCCATTTCAGCGACTACCAAATCAGCTCGACGATTACGTAATTTATAACCGTACATCAATTGAGGATCACGGCAGAAGGTGCAGGCATTGTTGCAGCCGCGACCGGTCATTAGCGTTAAAAATGGAAATTTCTTGCCACCATCGGGATACCACTCAGGCTTAATTAATTGCCAGGCAGGAAAGGGGAGTTCATTAACATCGATATCAGGTCTTGGCAAATTCTTTATAACTTTATTATTTTTAATCCAACAAAGACCTAGGTTCTTTTCATCAGAGATGCCATTAGCTAAATCACGCAGAGTGTAATCGTATTCCCGAGGCAAGATGTAATCAATAACATTGCGTCCAATATCAAAAGTATTATCTACCTCAGCAGTTGCATGTTGGCCTACGAACACAACCTTGCAGCCAATTTTTTCTTTGATGATTTTGGCTTGTTCGATATCTGCATAAATCGAAGGAGTGGTAACATGTAGGACTAGAAGCTCAGGTTTAAGATCAACCGTTGTCCCTATGGATTCTTCAGCTGTAAAGTTTCGGGCAGCAGCTTCCACATAGTGGACATTATGCCCTTCATCAATAAGTACCTGTGCGGCTGTTAAAAGATACTCTGGATGACGTTGCACTCGGCCACGAGACTTAGCAGCCCAACGCGCAACTCTTACAAAGTCGTCTCCAAAGGAGGGATTAAGAATAACTATATTCATGATTGTATTATCAAATATTTAGTAGTTTAAAAACAGGTATATCCTACAGATAGTAGTTTAATGATGCAATAGATATTTGTAAGTTATGAACATCTTTTCTTGAAGGTGAATTCTCAGTTGCGTTTATTGGATCATATGTTATAATTTCGCCTCTTACTGCAGAACTTGATAACGGTACTATTTATAGGGTTTTATTTAGGGTAAGATTCTTAGGTTTTATATTGATATCTTTTAAGGGGTTTTATGATTTCCGCTAGTAAAGTTTCTTTGCAATTTGGCAAACGTGTTTTGTTTGATGGGGTCAATGTTACCTTTAATCCTGGCAACTGCTATGGCATTATTGGGGCCAATGGTTCTGGTAAGTCGACTTTTTTAAAGCTTTTATCAGGAGATTTGGATTCAACTTCGGGAACTATTTCTGTGCTCGGTGGTAAACGTATTTCCGTCCTTAAACAAGATCAATTTGCTTTTGATGACGTTACTGTTCTTATGACTGTTATGATGGGACATAAAGAGCTCTATAAGGTAATAACGGAAAAAGATGAGATTTATGCCAAGGTTGATTTTAGCGATGCCGACGGTTTGCGTGCTTCAGAGTTAGAGTCTAAATTTGGTGAAATGAACGGTTGGAACGCTGAGAGCGAGGCGGCTAAATTATTAAATGATTTAGGGATTGCTGAAGAATTACATCAGCAACTGATGAAGAAGTTGGAAGGTTCTCAAAAAGTGAGAGTGCTTTTGGCCCAAGCATTGTTTGGCAATCCGGATATTTTAATTCTTGATGAGCCAACCAATCACCTTAATATAGAAGCCTGTAATTGGTTAGAAGAGTTTCTCATTAATTTTGAGAATACGGCTATTGTTGTCTCTCATGATCGGCATTTCTTAGATAAAGTCTGCACGTATATTTGTGATATTGATTATGGTAAAATTCAGATGTATTCGGGGAATTATAGTTTTTGGGTGGAGGCCAGCCAGCTTGCGGCCAGACAACGTTCAGATTCAAATAAAAAGACAGATGAAAAACGTAAAGAATTACAGGATTTTATTGCCCGTTTCTCAGCTAATGCATCTAAGGCCCGCCAAGCGACTTCACGTAAGAAAATTTTAGAGAAGCTGACTCTTGATGAAATTAAGCCTTCTTCACGTAAGTATCCATTTATTAGTTTTAAACCTGAGCGCGAAGCTGGAAATGATGTTTTATCTATAGATAATTTAACTAAAGCTATTGATGGTCAGGAGATGTTTAATAATTTCTCTTTGCATGTTCATAAGGGAGATAAAATTGCTTTTGTTGGACCTAATGACTTAGTTAAGTCTACATTGTTTCAAATTCTCGTAGGTGAGTTGCAACCTGATAGTGGAAGTTTTAAATGGGGGGTGTCAACAACCCAAGCGTATTTCCCAAGGGATAATAAGAAATATTTTGATGTAGAATTAAACGTTGTTGATTGGTTAAGGCAATATTCTGTTGAAACGGATGAAAACTTCGTGCGTGGTTTCTTAGGCCGGATGTTATTTACTGGTGAGGAAAGTTTAAAACCCGTTAAAGTGCTCTCTGGTGGTGAAAAGGTACGTTGTATGTTTTCCAGAATGATGTTGACCAATGCTAATGTTATTATCTTGGACGAACCAACTAATCACTTGGATTTGGAAGCGATTACTGCTTTAAACCGAGGGATGACGAGTTTTCCTGGAACAGTTTTATTTTCATCTCATGATCATGAGTTGGTACAGACAGTGGCGAACCGTATTGTTGAAGTAACTTCCAAAGGGTGCATTGACCGTATGGGG
>JBAXBI010000040.1:0-9284 GCA_037142055.1 Candidatus Omnitrophota bacterium
AGGGGGGACGTCAATTGGTACTTGTAGCGCTACGAAAGGTACTAACGGTACGACCTGTGTAGATAATCAATCCTGTGTAAATGGTTATTGTTGTCTAAATGGTCATTTCTGTACCGATGGTTCGAATGGGACTGGTTGTTGGAGAGCCTCTGATTGTCAAAGTGGAATTTGTAATAATTATTTTTGTAGTGCTACGAAAGCAGCTAACGGTGTAGCCTGTAGAGACAATCAATCCTGTCAGAGTGGTTATTGCGATTTGTTTAATTCTTTGTGCAGTACTGGTGTCGCTGGATCTCGTTGTATGATTGGATCAAATTGTCAAAGCGGAGCCTGTAATCAATCGGCTACTTGTCTTGCTACAAAAGCCACAATTGGTAACAGTTGTACTGATGGACAATCTTGTCAGAGCGGTTTTTGCAACATGATGTTAGGTCTTTGTACCGATGGTTCGAATGGATCTGCTTGCTGCTACGGTGGTGATTGTCAAAGTGGAATTTGTAATAACTATTTCTGTAGTGCTACGAAAGCAGCTAATGGTGTAGGCTGTAGAGACAATCAATCCTGTCAAAGCGGTTTTTGTAAGAGTACTACTTATACCTGTTTTGATGGTTTGGGTGGATTGACCGGATCTAGTTGTAGTTTGGGAAGAGATTGTCAAAGCGGAAATTGTGTTGGTTTACTTTGTCAGTAGTAATATTAGGGACAGATACCAATTTCCTAAACCAAATAATCTCGGATTTTGCAATAGCCTCTTTTCTTAGTTCGCAGGTAATAGTATAGCTTTAATTGTTGATTGAAGTTATGGAACAATTTACCATGAATCATGGAGGCACAAAAAGATGCAGGAGATATAAGCTAACAGCTTCAATCCATTAGAAAGTTATTTTATTTTGTAGAATATAATATAAAATGTTTTGGATTGAGGAAGAATTATATCTAACTTTTTCTTTCCTAAAATATTGATTATTAAGACTTTTCAGTTTCTTTGCTCCTATTCCTGAAAGGAATTAATCATTTCAAAGATTAAATTTTTTTAAAAGAATTATCAATTGTTATATATGAAAGGAATTCGTATGTCAAAAATTGATGCTCAACTGAAATTAGAATCATTAATGCTTCATGGAGGGCAGGAGCCCGACCCAACAACAGGAGCTCGTGTTACCCCAATTTATCAGACGACTTCCTATAATTTTAAATCAACCGAGCATGCTGCAAATATGTTTGCGTTAAAAGAATTTGGTAATATTTATACACGTTTAATGAACCCCACAACCGATGTGTTTGAGAAGCGTATGGCCCTATTAGAAGGTGGAGTGGGAGCTTTGGCAGTTTCAAGCGGGATGTCGGCCATTATGCTGGCGTTAATGAATATCGCTAAAAGCGGAGATGAGATTGTTTCTATGGACAATCTCTACGGGGGGACATATTCTCTTTTTCGTAGTGTGTTTCCTCGCATGGGGATTACTGTTAAATTTGTTAATTCCGAGGATTTTAAAGCTTTAGAGAAGGCCATTGGCCCTAAAACAAAGGCAGTGTTTGCAGAAACTGTAGGGAATCCAA
Source organism: Candidatus Omnitrophota bacterium (assembly GCA_037142055.1). GTDB lineage: Bacteria > Omnitrophota > Gorgyraeia > Zapsychrales > Fredricksoniimonadaceae > JACQCF01. Next base: position 1,561 of record JBAXBI010000040.1, read on the forward strand.
AACTTAATGTGTTGGATATTTCTAAGGTGGCTTCCATTGCGCATAAAAATGGAATTCCTTTAGTGTTAGATAATACAGCTACTCCTTATGTTGTTCGTCCCTTTGATTTTGGGGCAGATATTGTTGTCTACTCTGCAACCAAATTTATAGGAGGGCATGGCAATTCTATTGGAGGGGTGATTGTTGATTCGGGAAGGTTTGATTGGACCAATGGCAAATTCCCCTTAATTGCGGACGACGACCCTGCTTATCATGGTATGAACTTCGTCAAGGCCTTTGCTCCCTTAGGCAATATTGCCTACATTATTAAAGCGCGAGTTTCCCTGCTGCGGCCAATGGGACCGGCAGTCTCACCGTTTAATTCATTTTTGTTCTTACAAGGTTTAGAGACGCTTCATTTGAGAATGCCAAGGCATTGTGAGAATGCCTTAAAGGTAGCTAAATTCTTGTCAAAGCATAAGGTCGTCAGTTGGGTTAACTATCCGGGATTGCCTAAAAGCCCATATAAGAAGCTTACGGATAAGTATTTATCTAAAGGGGCAGGGGCTTTGATAGGCTTTGGGATCAAAGGTGGGGCTGAGGCGGGTAAGAAATTTATCGAATCCCTTCAAATGGTTTCTCATTTGGCGAATATTGGCGATGCCAAGAGTTTAGCCATTCATCCATCAACCACAACCCATTCTCAGTTGTCCCAACAAGAGCAGGTGGCCTGTGGGGTTTCACCTGATTTTGTGCGCTTGTCGATTGGTATTGAGCATGTGGATGATATCATCGCTGATATCACCCAAGCTTTATTGAAGTCTCAAGGGAAATAATCGTATTCTGGGTTTGTTTTACTTAAAAAGAATGGATATATTTATATTTGAAGGTTTTTTGGTAATAAATAAAAAAGGAGAACATAAATGGGTATAGGAATCCTAGTGTTAGGCGTTTTTTTTGTTGTAATTTTTTGGTTGATTAGTGTTTATAACGGGTTAGTTCAATTAAAGGTAAGAGGTGAGAATGCGTGGTCGGATATCGATGTGCAGCTTAAACGTCGTTATGATGTTATTCCCAACCTTGTAGCTACTGTAGAGGGTTATGCCAAACATGAACGGACAACATTACAGTCTGTTATTGAGGCGCGTACCAAGGCTATGGGTTCTTCAGGGGTTGCAGACAAAGGGCAAACGGAGAATCTTCTCTCGGGTACGTTAAAGTCATTATTTGCTGTGGCTGAACAATATCCAGATTTAAAAGCCAATGAAAATTTCATGAAGCTTCAAACCAGTTTAATTGAAATTGAAGAAACAGTTCAATCTGCTCGTCGATATTATAATGCGGTCGTCCGTGATTTAAATACAATGATCCAAATGTTCCCATCATCTCTTGTGGCGAATTCTTTTAATTTTAAGGTTAGAGAGTTTTTTCAATTAGATGTCCCTGAAGCGGAGCGTAAAGCGCCACAGGTTAAGATTAACCTCCAGGATTAGGTGCATTCAACATGAAAATGTTTAAACGATGGCTATTATTGACGGTTGTATTTCTTGGGGCGTCCCTTGCGAATGTCTATGCATGGCATATCGAAGATTATAAGGTTGAGATAAGATTGGAAAAGAATAGTAGTTTTGTTGTCAAAGAGGAGATTAGCGCAGACTTTGGGTATCAATCAAAGCATGGAATTTATAGAGACCTCCCAACGACTTATAATGATGAAAATGGTCAGCCATATAATCTGCAATTTAATCTCCTAAGTGTTTTGGATGAGAATCAAAACCCTCGTGATTATGTAGAAGAAAGTAGTGGGAATTTTAAAAGGATAAAGATTGGAAGCGCCTATTCTACTGTTTCAGGTAGGCAAACGTATGTCATTACCTACCGAGTTAGTGGGGCAATTCTTTTCCTTGCTGATCATGATGAAATTTATTGGAATGCCGTCGGAACGCAGTGGGATGTGGGGATTAAGCGTGTAGGAGTGTCTTTAGTTCTGCCACAATCGGTTACAAAAGAATCTCTAAAGGTAGCGACTTATACAGGAAGGCGTGGATCAAGAAATACTAACGCACAATCAGAGATTGTTAGTGATAATCTCATTAAGTTTGAGGGGGGTAATTATTCGTCCTATGAAGGCTTTACCATTGTTGTTGGACTGCCTAAAGGAGTATTAACGCCTTCTACAGCAGCAGTCGTCCAACAATCCTATCAGCCGCCTGTAATGAATCAACAACCTGTTAATTATGAAAGTCCTTATCCTCTTCATGAGGCAGAACCTCCTCTTGGACCGTGGGCTTTATTACTTTCTGTTCTGGCTTTTATCATTATGTGGAATCTTTGGAATATTTTTGGAAGGGATCCTCAATTAAATAAAAGCATTGTGGTTGAATATAAGGCCCCGGAGGGGCTTAAACCAGCAGAAATGGGAACCCTTATTGATTCTAATGTGGATCAACGGGATATAACATCCACGATCATTGATTTAGCGATAAGAGGTTATCTTAAGATTGTCCAGCAGAAAGCTTTGCTTTTTGGTAAAGATTATAGTTTTGTTATGTTGAAAATATTTGAAGGTGAATCAACGTTAAAGCCGTATGAAAAGATGGTCTTGCGATCAATATTTGGAACCAGATCAGTTTTATCAGAGGTTAAATTATCTAATCTAAATAACAAATTCTATGAAAAGTTGCCTGATATAGAAACAAAGATTAAAGAGGAGCTTATTTCGAAGAAATATTTAGGTAGCAATTCTTCTCTTATTGTTGTTTTCTATACAATTTTAAGTGTTGTGATATTTATTATTGGTTTATCAACGATCAGTATAGATCCTTGGCTTATGGGGTCATTGATTTTAGCGAGTGTTATTGTTTTTCTATTTGGTCTTGTGATGCCAAAACGTACTGTAGAGGGGACAGAGATTTTATCAAAGATTCTTGGGTTTAAAGAATTCTTACAGAGAACAGAGAAAGATCAGATTCAAAAAGCTGACCAGCAGGAGATTTTTGAGAAAATGTTGCCCTATGCCATTTGTTTAGGGATGAGTACGAAGTGGGCTACAAAATTTGATGGATTATATACGCAGCCTCCGCAGTGGTTTGCCGGTGACTATGGCGGTGTGTTTTATTATGATCATTTTATCCATGATTTAGACCGTTCTTTAGGTTCTATGGGTTCTAGTTTCTATTCTTCGCCCCAAACGGTGAGTTCAGGAGGTGGTTTTTCCGTTGGTGGTGGAAGTGGCGGGGGCTTTGGTGGCGGAGGTGGTGGTTCATGGTAAGGTGTTTGATAAATGTAATAACAAAAGGGAGATGACGTATGGGCATGATGATACCAATGATGATGACGATGTTGCTTAATTTAATTTATACAGTTTTGGCTATTGGTTTGGCTGTCTTTGCAGTACGTATGGTCGATGATAAAGTCTTTACAAAGATAGATTTTCAAGAAGAAATTAAGAAAGGTAATCTTGCGGCAGCGATTCTTTTGGCGGCGATGTTGCTTTTTGTAGCTATTGTCGTCTCTTCAGGATTAAAAGGATAGAATTCTTAGATGAATGAACTTTTAGGTCCATTTGAGAAAGGGGTTATTGCTGTTTTAATAGTATTGCTAGGAATTTATTTTGCTTTAGATCGTTATTGTCCCTCCATGTTTTATCCAGAGTTAGATTACGTCCATAAAGACCTTTCTGTATCAATGAAACCTGAGCCTAGAAAAGGTGAAATTATCCCTGTCAGTGAATTTAGTGCTTATTTATCTAATGCGTCTAATTATCAAGGTCGCGAGCAGATTGGAGGGGGACAAGGAAGTGGCTCTTTGTATGATCCAACAAAGATTCAACTTTTTAAAAAGGGGTTGGATGGTAAAGATCACCCCGTTAACTCGTATCTTTTAGGATTTGTTCCATTTCAATCGAGTCAATATTGGTTGCCTTTATTAGCGGTCAGTTTAAGGGTAAGGTATATGCGTGATGATGAATATATTCCAGGGGATGATACGTGGCAAACATCTCTTCAAACCTACACTAGAGGCTTGGGCGATTGTGAGGATCACGCCATACTGTTGGCTGACTGGATGATTGGATTAGGCTATGACGCTAGGGTTGTTATAGGGAATGTTAAGGGTCAAGGGCATGCGTGGGTGGTTCTTATTAAAGACGGGAAAGAATTTTTATTAGAAGCTACAGATAAGGCCTCCCGTAGGCGCTATCCGTTGGTGGAGCTTCATCCTGAGTATGATCCAGTGGCAATGTTTAACCAAGATCATTTTTGGGGTTTGATAACAGAAAATAGAGGTTGGAATAATCGTCTTTCAACGCAAAGTTGGGTTATTCTTTCAGATTTTAAAGAAATGTATTTTTGAAATTCCTTTAGTACCTTCCATTAAGTTCGGTTTAATTAATGTTTTACAATTTTCTTTAAGAAAACAATTATTTGCATTTGCAACTAAATGGTGCTATATTTTGGTTATGATTAGTTGCAATTGCAAGTAAACGAAAGGAAGGATATGAAAACATCTCAACATCCCAAGGATCAGTTTAAAGAAGTAGGGGTTGATATTGGCCAGGGAAAATACCATGAGGAAATGGTCTATGGTTTAGCCTTAATGTACACAGCTATTTATAACGAAATTGCCGCTTACCTTAAAGAATACAACCTTACGCCCGATGAAATGAATGTGTTAATGATGGTTAAACATCAGGGAAAAGAGCAGGGTTTAAGTCAGGTGGATATGGGCCGACGCCTGATGGTGACCGCTCATAATATGACCCGTCTAATACAAAGATTAGAGAAGGATGCTTACTTTAAGCGTTCCAGCTACCAAAAGGACGCTAGAGTAAATTTAGTTAAAATTACTACTAAGGGAGCGAATTTGCTAGATGAAATTTGGCCTGGGTATGATCAGAAGGTTCAAGAATTGGCTGGTAAGCTTGTACAGGAGGATCAGAAGGCTATAGCTGGTTTAATTCAAAAGTGGTTGGGCCAAAGGAAGTTGGCTAATGGAGGGGTATATGATAAATAAAGAAAAGATTCCTCTTATAATTGGTCTTTCAATACCGCTATTGATGGTAATCCTTTTGGCGGCAAGCATATATTTGCCGGCTTTAGGGGCTCATCCTAAGACTAACTTTTTATATTGTGATGGGGATGAATATTCCCGTACAAAATATGTTTTAAAAGCGAACAAGCTAATAGAACAAGAGGTTAAATATCCACAACATTATACAATGCAACAGGAAGCGAAATTAAATATTTACGACGTGACAACAGGATCATCTAAGAAAATTTCTTACGAACAAGCTCAAGAAATGGTATTAGATGGAAATATTAAATCACCTGACGGATTTGAAGTTGCTTCAGATGATTCAGGAGGCTATGGCATGTTCCCATTCTATTATTCGCATTCTAATTATGGTCAGAAGTATTTGAAGAAAGGTAATTACAGTAAAAAGCTCGAGATTAATCTAAAGAGTAGTTCCAGATCTTATTATTATGATTATGGATTTAATTTTATAGGGTGGGTTTTACAAGGAGAATAATTATGGAAAAATATGAAATCTTAGAGGGAATAAAGAGTTTAGTCAAAGATGGAGTTTTAACGAAAAAAGAATTAATGGATACCTATTCTCAAGCTGCAGAAGACAAAACATCCTCACTTGCTAATTCTCAATCTCGTCTTTCAGCGATTCTCTATTTTGTGGGAGGTATTATTGTATTTCTTGGCATAACAATACTAGTTGGACAAAACTGGACATATTTAAATAATACCACCAAGATCGTAGTAACGCTGGGGAGTGCAATTGCAGCGTATATCATGGGATTGCTTTTTAGTCGATATCAGAGCCTGAATGTTGTCTCTCAAGCATTTTATTTTATTTCAGGCCTGATCGCCCCTTTGGGGATCACGATTGCCTTTGATATTGCAGGGCTTGGTGTACATAAGCTGATCATACAAAGTTTTATGGCAAGTATTGTTTTCGCTGTTTTTATTACGTCATATTTGTTGTTTCGCAAAGAAGTGTTTTTAATCTTTAGTATCATTTTTGGGTCATGGCTATATTTTGCATTCACCGGTCATTTGATTGAACTATCTTCCACAGTACATCAATGGCGGACACCTGTGTATCAGGTGCTGTTTGCCAATGTGAGCTATTTAATCTTGGGTTATTATTATTCAAAGGAAGAGAAGGCAACATTAATTACATTATCGCATTGGCTTTATGGGGTCGGGATATTTGGATTCTTAACCGCCGCCATCATCCTAGGAGGGTGGAAGCCAGAACAAAGTGTTTTCTGGGAATTGTCCTATCCGTTATGGATATTTGCGACGCTTTTTTTAAGTACGCTTTTAAAGAGGAAAACACTTCTATTGGCAGGAGTGTTGTATTTAATTGGGTACATTTTTAAGATCACCTCTGAATATTTTGCGCAAGATTTAGGATGGCCGGTGTCATTGGTATTGGTGGGATTGGCCATTATTGGAATTAGTTATTTGGCGCTTTATTTAAATCGGAAATATATTTCAAAGTAATCTTATGGAGTTAAAATATAAAGAAGTTGTCGATGATGTTACGGAGGAATTTATGGATAAGACTTGTTCATCAGGATCATTTAAAGCACTGCTGGGAGCTCAATTTATTGGGGCGTTCACGGATAGTCTATTTAAGATGATCGTTTCTTTGTATGCTATCCAGCTTTTAACTTCTTCCGAAGCGGCTACGCGATTAATCAGCATCATTGGCATCCTTTATATCTTACCATTTATTATTTTTTCTCCTGTTGCCGGACACATTGCTGATCGTTTCTCTAAACGGACAGTCATTATTGTCATGGGCCTGGTCAAAGTGGTGTTCTCTTTATTGGCGGCTGGAGCCCTCTTGACTGGGAATATTTGGTATTTGTGCGGGTGTTTGTTTTTATTTATGGTTGATAGCGCGCTTTTTAGCCCAGCTAAATACGGTATTCTACCCGAGTTACTCAATGAACAGGAATTGTCTAAGGGCAATGGGTTTATTCAGCTCTGTACCTTCGTTGGTGTTATTTTGGGAACAGCTGCTGGCGGTGTATTGTTTAATATTTGGCACAATTCTCTTTTTGCTGTTGGGCTTCTCATGGCCCTGTTGGCGCTGGTGGCTTTTGGAATTAGTTTCCTGATTCGTGCACAGAAGGTTGATCAGGTTTCAGTACATCAAGGAGTTTACTGGGGAGCATGGCAAGCATTAGGAGGGATTCGCAGGGACAAGGGGTTGTTTTTGACGATGATTGCACTGGCATTTTTTAGCTTTCTCGGCCAAGTTTTTCAGATGAATATCTTGATCTATGGTTCCCATGTCTTAGCTATTGGAGGGGATAAAATCAGCATCTTGCTGGTGGCTGTTTCGTTAGGGATTGCAGCAGGATCCCTCCTAGCAGGTCTTGCTTCTGAGGGGAAAGTTGAACTTGGCCTGGTGCCACTTGGGGTTGCTGGTATTACGGTGATGTCTTTTCTTTTGGGGTTTGGTGGTAATTTTTATGGGGCATTGGTGATGCTTTTTATCTTAGGGATATGTGCCGGGTTTTATACTGTCCCTTTGAATGCATTTTTCCAGCGGTACAGTCCTAACGAACAAAGAGGGCAATACCTTTCTGTTTTGAATATTATTACTTCTTTTGGGTCTCTTTTGGCAGGTGGGTTCCTATGGTTCTTCGGTGGGAAATTGGCTATCGGTTCGGATCATATCTTTTGGATGATCGCGGTTCTAACAGCGGTTGCAA
>JBAXBI010000041.1:0-9134 GCA_037142055.1 Candidatus Omnitrophota bacterium
GTCCAGCACGACCAGCGCATTGTTTATACTCGGAAGTTGAGATATAAACTGAACCCAAACCACTGGCATAGCGTTTGCAGTCACGGATAATGGCCCGGCGGGCTGGAAGATTAACTCCGGCCGCCAGGGTAGGGGTCGAAGAAATGACCTTAATCAGATTTTTCTTAAAATAATCTTCTACAGCCTGTCTTTGTTTTGGTTTTAATCCCGCATGATGGAAGGCAGAGCCGTGTCGGATACAATCGGAGAGCTTTTTACAAACCTTTGTGGCGCTTGGGTCATCACTGATTTCTTTAGATAGTTCAGCCAGTTGTTTCTTTTCCTCTGGTTTTAATAAAGTGGATACGGCAGGAGATAGTTCTCTGGCAACGGCCTGAGCAGAACGACTGGAGTTAACAAAAACCAACACTTGTCCGCCGCCACGCAGAGTATCCATCGTCAACTTGCCGACATCATCAGGCTCATCTTCCTTGAGAATGCGTATGGAATCATTATTAAAGATGATTTTATCGTTGTAATAGACCCCTTCTTTTAAAGGAATAGGACGCCATTTGCTAAAAGTAAGTTCTGCTTTGAGCCATTCGGCAATTTCTTTAGCATTACTAATTGTGGCGCTTAAAGCCAAGATTTGAATATTGGGCTTCATCAGTCTTATGCGTGTAATAAGAATTTCTAAAGTGGGTCCTCTAGAATCATCATCTAGAGTATGGACTTCATCTAAGACAATAAGGGAAAGGTCATTAATTAGCCAGCTGGCTTTTGAACGCAATAGAGAATCAATTTTTTCCGCTGTAGCAATGAGAATTTGATAGCGATTAAGATGTTGACTGGGAGAATCCAGGTCTCCAGTCGCTATCCCAATAGAGACGCCTAAACGTTCATACTTCTTTTTGAAGTCATGGTATTTTTCACTAGCTAAGGCTTTCAGAGGGCAGATATATAAAGCTCGTCCGCCTTCTTGAAGGATAGTTTTAAGAAGGCATAACTCTGCAATGAGAGTTTTTCCTGAGGCCGTCGGAACAGCCATAACAAGATTCTTTTTATTTAATATTCCTCTTTTGATGGCATCAACTTGAGGAGGATGTAATGTCTCAATGCCGCTGGCGACTAAGGTGTCAATTACTTCTTGCGGGAAGGAGTGTTCTTTTAAAATGTCTCTTATATTCATCTTGGCTTTTTAACATAGAATGAAGTCCTTGTCAATTAAGGGGTCACCTTTATTCGCAACTGTGTCATTACGAGGAGGGCTTTTGCCCGCAATGACACATGTAGCCATAACTACCTATATTAAAATGCTCTGTCTCCTCTAGAATTTCGTCGAGAAATACCCTTAATTTGGTTGACGCTAATGCTGGGTGAATTTATAATCTCATCTATGAAGAAAGCAGATTTGCATTGGTCTTTATGGGCGATTTTATTTTTAGAGTATCTGTATATTTTCTTAATCCTTCTTAATTACGATTTGGCATGGATTAACCCTGAGAAGGTTTCCAGTCATGCTTGGATTTTAGGAAATGGTTCTGGGTTTCGCTGGGAAGATATCATTCGATCGTTTAATACAGGTGTTATTGAGATCGACCAAGACAGGTTCTCAAGGCCTATTTCTAATCTTGTTGAAGTGTTTGATACAAAATTTCGTAGCATTTGTTGGAATTTCTTTCCTCCGCATCCATCGTTTTCATTTTTATGGTTTCTATCGTTCATATGTCTTCCTTTCTTTTTGTATAGATTCTTTATTAATATGGGTTGTTCTTTACCTATTGCTTTTAGCGGGATGTGTTTATATTTAAGTTCTATTGGTTTCCTAGGGCCAATAGTTATGTTGTTTCATCCAGCAAAAGGATTAGTGAATTTATTAGGAGTGGGTAGCTTATGTATAGCCTCATCGCTGTATAAGAAAAGTATTACCTTAGGACACGGTGGTTCCATTAAGGATATTCCTGGCTTTTGGAAGTGGTTTATACTATTGCTTGGGGTTATGTTTTTAGCTTTTTTCTCAGATGAGACCGGGCTATTTATTTATCCACTGAATTTAATTGTTCTATTTCCTTTGATTAAGAAGGTTAAGGAAAGAAGGATTTTATGGATCTGTTTCTTGCTATTGCCCGTTGTGTATTTGATAACATTAAGTTGGCTGTTACCTTTAATTCATTTGATTTTAAGGAATGAAGTTGTCAATTTATTTCATTATCGAGCGACACCTCATTTTTCTGTTTCATTTCGTGCTTTTTGCAATAACTTCTGGGTGAATGTATGGTGGTTGTTTTCTGATTATCCACATTTACTGTTGAATACTAAGAATCTCTTAGCCTGCTGGCCCATTCTTGTTCTTCGGTTAGTCTATAGCGCAATTATTGTTTTTATAGGGTATCTATTTTTTAAGAGAAAATCTTTTTGTAAATTCGACTTTTTAACAAGCAGGTTTTTTTTATTTAGTGGACTACTTATCGCATATGTGGTTTTTCAAACCATTTTACTTTCTGCTGAAATACAGGCTTGGGGGGTATGGTGGTATGGAAATCTTTTCTGTTTAATTTATTTTATTATTTTTACATTCATTTTACAAAAGGCATGGGAGGCAAAGAATAAGACGTTCCAGAAGTTCTTTGTTTTAATTATTTTTGTTTTTGTTTTGGAAGGGTTAATTTATTCTACTTACAGAATTGCTGTTTTTAAGCGACAAAACCATGATTTTAAGAATTATCCTATTGCTGATATCTTCAATGGAACAATTAATCCTTATACGCGTTTTAATTTTACAGATAGCTTACAAAAAAGCCGCTGTGCATATATTTATACGTTATTAAAGTGGTCAGATATTAAACATAAGAGGATGCCTTTAGTGGATCCTTCCGAAATACAACAATGTAGGAGTCTGCTAGCTCGCCTTGATAGAGATGCATCATTCCCTTGGGAAGTTCTGTATTTACCCGTTGATCTTGAGCAAAAGGACAGAACTGTATGTGTATGGAAAGAGGTTAGGAAATCTCGTGGGGAACATCCTATATATATAGAATCGGAGATGGTGGGGAATATAAATAAGGTTTTTGTATTTCTTTGGTACTCTTCAAAATGATTCTTTGTTGATTATTGAGGTTCCCATACGGTCATCATATAGGGTCTTCGGTCTTGGGGAACGTAGACTAGAAAAGCTGTGACCATCTTGTAATATGTTTTGATGCTTTCAGGGACATTTGGCGAGTAACTGGCTTGAATCAATATGAGGTCAAACTCTTTATTTTGGACTAAAGTTTCAAGTTTCTTAAGATACAGAAGTTGGCTGGTAAAAACTCTTGGGTCTTCTTTAAAGAAATTGGCCATGAACGGGCTGCGTTTACCGCCTGAGAGAAAATCTTCCGATTGGCCATTATCAAAAACTTCCTTGTTTTGCTCTATCAATAAAGGGGCTATCACAGGAGAATTAAGAATTCGATTGTGATGGCTGACTAAATCATAGATTGCATGGCAGCCTATGGCATTTTTATTAAACCATTCATACTTCTCATCAGAGGTCAGCTGTAATAGGTTATACACTAGAAAAGGGGTGCAGAGTAAAGGCCACCATTTAAAACGACTGCAGAGCCATGCGGTATAAATGAGAAAGAAGGGAGATAGCAATTGAAAGAAATACCAAAGCGTTGCCCCGCCATGCTTCCCAAGCATTAGCAGAAGTACGGCTAAAGACCAAAGGCCAGCATATAATACTAAGGAGATATCGATCTTGATTAAGGGTTCTTTTAGATCTTTCAGGTTCAGGTTGAGCTGCTGCCAGGAGTGGATTTTTTTGAAGTTTAATGAAATTTTAGGTTTTGAGATTATCCAACGACAGATGTAATAAATTAATATACCCGCTTCCAGCGTTAAAATGCTTTTATGGATACCAACATAAGAGTTGATTTGCGAAAGAAGTCTCTCCATTGTAGACCAAGCAGGTGCAATGCTTAACCAGGCAAAGAAGCAGTTGTCAAAATAGGCTGGGAAAATGGCATTGATAATAACAATACTTAAAATGCCCGACAAAAGAAAAGAGAGTCCATAGAAGCCCCCTTTTTTCTTTGAGACGAAAAGAAATATATAGGAAGCTATAACAGGGATCCCCAGCAGGAAATATGGTTTACTGTAGAAGGCCGTAAGTCCACAAAGGATGCTAATAACGATTGATATATAAGAGTAGCGAGAAAGCCAAGGAATAAAGATAGTCGCCAGCATAAAGAATAGCCCAGTTGAAGCGGGGTCGACGCAGGGGGTGCTTGTCCCAGGGAAAAGTAAAGAAGCCCAGAGCATGAGTCCTGCAGAAATGTTGAGAAGAATCGGAATCTGCATTCTTTTCATTACGACAAAGGCAATGGCACAGCAAAGTAAAATAAATAATGCAGTTACTGCTCTGTGGATAACAAGGGTAGTTCCAAAGATTTGAGCCAGTGGCCATACAATAAAAGGGTAAACAAAGCCGTATTCGTTTGTATATTGCGGTTGTAAGGCAAAGGAGTAGGGATTTTGGCCGTTAATGAGGGCAGTGGTTGAGGCCATCATGGCCCCTTCACGATAAGTATTCGCAAGAGGGAAAGCTATTAAATGGGAGTGATAAAGAATAATACGAATACAAAAATAAAGGAGAATAAGGGCAAAAGCCGCTTGGAAAATCTTAGGAAGTGTTAACTTGCGCATGAAAATATTTCTTTAATTTACCCAAAAGGGGAGAATTTAATTAAATCTTATTAATAAAACGTCCCATGATAGCTAAAAAAGCTTTAACTTCAAAGATTTATTTTAGCGAAGTTGACTCTGTAAATACTTTAATCTACTATGTTTTCATGCGAGTTGTCATTCAGAGGGTAAAAGAGGCCCAAGTTGTAGTAGATGCTCAAGTTGTCGGAGAGATCCAAAAAGGGATTCTGATCTTTTTAGGGATATCTCAAGAAGACGTCTTGCTTTTAGCAGATCAATTAATAAAAAAGATTATTGAATTAAGAATCTTTGAAGATGAAAATGGCAAAATGAATCTTTCAGCGCGTGAAGTGGGCGCTCAATTTTTAGTGGTGTCTCAATTTACCTTGTATGGAAATTGTGATAAAGGCCGCCGGCCATCTTTTGATGAGGCTGCAGATCCTAAAAAGGCTGAAGAGATTTACAATTATTTTGTGGAAAGTTTAAAGAAAAATGATGTTGTTGTAGCCACCGGGCGTTTTCGGGCTATGATGGACGTTTCTTTAATTAATGATGGCCCGGTAACATTTATATTAGAATCTAATGTCGATCATTGATACACATGCACATATTGACCAGATTGAAAATTGGCCTGAGGCTTTAGAGCGAGCAAGTCTGGCGCAAGTAACCGATATTGTGGCAGTCAGTGTGGATTTAGGCTCCATGGGGAAGGTTTTAGATTTAGCTAGAGACTCAGGAGGGGTCAGAATTCATCCTGCTTTAGGAGTGCATCCGGGTATGGTTAAAGATGGCCTGCCGCAGGAGGTATTTGATTTTATCCGTAGCCATGCTAAGGAAGCGGTGGCTATCGGAGAAACAGGATTGGATTATTGGTATAAGTGGGTAAGGGATAACCAGCTAGAGAGGGATAAGCAAAAAGATTCTTTTGGCAAACAACTGCAGATCGCTAAAGAGTTTGATTTGCCTATTATCATTCATAGTCGAGGGGCTTGGCGGGACTGTTTAAGTATGACCCAAGCTGCAGGGGTTACGAGAGCTTTGTTTCATTGGTACAGCGGGCCGGTAGACATATTGCAGGGGATTTTAGAGGCAGGGTTTTATGTTTCTACTTCCCCTAGCGTAGCGTATAGTCCTCAGTCTCAAGAAGCCATGTTGGCCGCTGATCTTGAGCGAATTCTTATTGAAACCGACTCGCCGGTTACGTATAAAGATGGTCAGACAAGTTTTAAGAGTGAGCCTAAAGATGTTGTAAGAACGCTTAAAGCGTTAAGTTCTCTAAGAAATATTGATGAAGAAAAGCTATTGAATATTGTTAATCAGAACGCAAAGAGTTTTTTTAGAATCTAAGACTTGGTTATGAAAAAAAAGACATTAATGATATCGGTGTTGGTGTTCATTGGCTTAGTGATGGGGTGTGTGTTTTTTCTAACTAGACCATTGTCACTGAGTATGGAACAAATTTTTCCCTCTGGGACGTTAATGTACGCACGTCTTTCTCACGTAGCTGTGGATATTGATCAATTTACTCAAACTGTTTTTTGGAGAAATGTTTCCACTATCGATCTTCCTAAGTTGTTGGAGCAAAACAATGGCTCCGCAAAAGATGTTTCACAGCTTCGCACAATGCAAAAGGAAATGGAGACTTTTTTAAAGAATCCTTTGACGAAGAAATTCTTAGGCAAAGAAGTGGCTGTTGGTTTTTATAAGGGAAGTTCAATAGATACTAAGAGCACTTTAAAGACATATGACGTACTTCTTGCTACTCGTTTAGGCTTGAGTCTTCAGATGGCAGAGTTATTTGTTTCCATGGCCCATCAATGGGGGGATGATATAACAACAAAGGTTGAGTCTTACCGTGGGCACAGCATAGTGCATGTACATTTTAACAAACGGAAATTGGATTTAGAATACTTGCGTATCCATGAGGTTTTATTTGCTTCTTTTTCACCTTCTGATTTATTGCATCAAGTGATAGACGTTTACCAAAGAAAGAGAGCTTCTTTAGCGGGAGATCCTGATTTTTCTAAGGCTCTGTCGCATGCCTATCAAAATGGGCATGGGATGTTTTATGTGAATATCCATGGGTTTTATGATTTCTTTAAAGAACATATCCCAGATTCCCAAAAAGAAAATCTCGAACAAATCTTGGGAGCCACTGCCGGTTTTAATTCTTATACCGTTTCTTTCATGCCAGGAGATGTTTCAAAGTTAAAGTTGATCATGCGTTTTGAACCAACTCAACTTAATCCATATTGGCACTCTTTGTTATCATGTCCTCCTTCAGCGAATGAATCTTTGAAATTTGTGCCCCATAATATAACGGCGTACCAGTGGGGGCAGTGTTACGACTTTAAGGATATTTGGGGGCAGGTTAAAGGAGAAATAAGCCCCACAGGTAAAGCTAATCACGGAATCATGAAATGGAAGCAGCGGATAGAGAAAAGATTCAAATTAAATATTCATAATGAAGTTTTGCCGATTTTAGGTTCACAAGTTGGTTTTTATTTAAATGACATAGATACTCAAGGCCTTTTCCCTTATCCTCGAGGTGTTGTTTTTATTAAAATTATTAATCGAACGGCTGCTGAAGGTCTGATGAAAAGACTGACTAGAAAATCTATAAGTTTACTACAGCAGGAGGATTATCAACAAGTCCCGATCCATTATTTAGTGTTACCTTTAGGTGCTAATATGGAGCCAGGGTATGCTTTTTTAGGGGATTACTTATTGCTGGGAAGTTCTCGAGAGTTGCTTAAAATTTCCGTAGACGCCTTCAATAATTCCAATCAATCGGTGCAGTCGGATGAAGTATTAAGGAAATTTAATATGAACGCCTCCGATTTAAGTCATGGGATGGCATTCATCAAAACAGATGATGTCGCAGGCCGCCTAGAACAGCTTTTAGATTGGTATAATAATAAAGTAGTTTCTGCTCAAATTAATTCGTCGTTGACCTATGAGCAGAAAGCAGATAGTTATAGAAAAGAATTAGAGGATGCGTTTGTTTCAAAGAAACAAGAATTGAAACTGGCTCGAAATAAAATAAAATTATTAAAATTGAAAGATGCTCAAGGGGAGCCTTCAATCTTTGACGAAGAAGACAGGAAAGCGGAAGTTGATCATTTAGTTGCTCAGGTTAATTTGTTGAGGGAGGATTTAACCTCATATGAGCAGCAAAAAAAAGAACTCGAAGAGACTCTCATTAGTTATCAACAGCAGGCAGAATCTGCCAAGGCATGGCTTTTTAATTCGGATGAAGTTTTTATGCCTTTTCTTAAAGGTTTGGAGGGATTCCAGGCTTTAGGGATGCAGCTTCATTTAGGAGATCAAATCAGCGAAGCTGAGATATTTATTAAATGATGGGTTTAATAAGGTTGTGATGAACAAAAGAAGTATTACAAGTCGCCGATAGCCCACCTAGACTGCCCTTAGGGATTATCTTTTAATCAAAGTTAAATAGCGATTTAAAGAGTTGTGTGTAATTTTTTTTAGTGACATAAAGGTCTTTACCATTTAATCTATACCCCATGAGTTCTGTGTTTAAAATCGTCCACAAACAAATTTTAGCCCAAGATATTAAACGTGTCGACATCCAAGCTCCTGGCATTGCTTCCAAAATTGCCCCAGGCCAGTTTGTGATGGTTACGGTTAATAATAAAATTCATTCAATTGCTATGAGTGTTGTAGATAGTGATGAGCGCCGGGGAGTGATTTCTTTGATTGTCCATGAAACAGGAGAGGTGACCAAGGCTTTGGGAGATTTGTCTATTGGAGAAGGTCTTGCTAACGTTGCTGGTCCTTTGGGAAAGCCTGCGATCGTGGATAAATTCGGGATTGTCATTGCTGTCGCAACCGGTATTGGAGCCGCTCAAATATTGCCCTTATGCCGTGCTTTAAAGAAGAAAGGCAATAAAGTTATTGGTGTTGTGGGAGCCAAGTCTAAGAAAGTTTTGATGTTGGAATCGCAAATGCGGGTGGTATGTGATGAGATCTTTATAACGACCAATGATGGTTCCTATGAACGTAAAGGATTGGCGACGGAAGTATTAAAGGAATTGTTGGATAAGTATAAGGTCAATTGTGTTTATGCGATAGGATCGGTTGATATGATGGAGGCGGCCTCTCGTATGACGCAGTTAAAGGAGATTCCTATTTTCGTGACTTTAAATCCTCGTATGATTAATGGGCTTGGAATTTGTGGCTCTTGCCGGGTGAAGGTGGGGGGGCATTTTCAATTAGCTTGTATTGATGGTCCGCAATTTAACGGGCATGAGGTTAATTTTAGTGATTTGCATGTACGTATGAACGCTTTAAAGGAGACAGGATGGGACAACCAAAACCCGCTTGTCAAAGCCCCAAGGAAAGATGCGGCAATTTTCGTGAAGTCTCTTTGGGGTTTGCCAAGAAAATAAGTATTGATGAAGCTCGTCGATGTCCTCAATGTGCTCAGCCCATGTGCCTACCAG
>JBAXBI010000042.1:0-9046 GCA_037142055.1 Candidatus Omnitrophota bacterium
ATTAAAGATAAGAAAAAAAAGATTAAAAAAGATTAAAAAATTTTGACAGAACCTATTAAATTCTTAGGAGGGGTATATGAAAAAGTTATTGGTTTTGGTAGCAGTTAGTACAGGCTTAATTTTAAGTTCTTCCGTTTGGGCGCAAAATTCAGCTGTCAAGGCAACTGATCCTGCAGTAGCGCCAACAGCCACTGCAGCAGCAGTTGGTGTGTTAAAGGCAGATAAAGGGGAGATGCACAAGACAGTTAAACATGTACGCCATCCTGAAGTTCGAACGGCTTTGCGCAAGTTACATATGGCTAAAGAGAATTTGGAAATGGCCTCTCATGAGTATGCCGGTCATCGTGCTAAGGCTGTGGAAGCTATTAAGCTAGCGATCAAGGAGCTTGAAGAAGCTTTGAAGTCGTCAGATAAAAAATAAGATTTAATTTAGAGATTTAACAAAAAGGCCCATTGTTTTGAAGATGGGCTTTTTTGTTGTATAGTAAGTTTTATGTTTATAAAGATTATGCCTCCGTTCAATGTTTATTTTCTTGCAATAGTTGTATTGTTCTCAGGTTGTGCAAGGGGGCAGCAGCAGTCAATTCTTAGTTCTTTTCTAGAACATGGCCAAGTTTTAATCGTTAAACCCATACAGAATAAGAAATCATTTGCAGTTATGTCCGCTTGGGAGAATAACAACAGTCATTGGGTAGAGGTTTATACAACTCGTGTGGTTTTGGGACGTAATGGATTAGCGCCTTTGAATGTAAAAGAAGAAGGGGATGGGTATAGTCCTTCCGGAGTTTATCCTATTGGTACAGCTTTTGGTTATAGTGATCATATCAAAACAAATCTTGATTATCGGCAGGCCACTAATGAAGATTTTTGGGTGGATGATATAAAGTCTCTTCAATACAATCAATGGGTTCATGGAACGCCTCAAGCAAGTTCTTTTGAGCAAATGAGGCGCAAAGATAATTTGTATAGCATCAGTGCTGTGATTGAGTACAATACCCATCCAGTTGTCCCAGGCAAGGGGAGTGCGATTTTCTTACACGTATGGCGCGCTTATTATAAACCAACGGCAGGTTGTATCGCTGCTTCACAGAGGAATTTAAGAAAAATTCTAGCCTGGCTAGATAAAGATAAGGACCCAGTTATAGTGTTAATGCCATGAGCCAAGAACCTACTGATACTTTCCATGCTCCCATTCGTTGGGATTATCGTGGCCTGCCGCATTCAGTGGCCTTTAACGATAAGTATTTTTGTACCGACAATGGTTACGAAGAAACCCTTTATGTTTCCTGCCAGGGCAATCAATTACAAGAACGTTTCTCTAAGCTGGATCCACAGAAGCTTGGGACCTTTACTATAATCGAAACAGGTTTTGGTTTGGCTTTAAGTTTTTGCACCCTCTGGCAGCTGTGGGACCAGTGTGCGCCTTCATCGTGGAAGCTTCATTTTATTTCTATCGAGTTATATCCGGTTGCTGTTGAAGATTTAAGTCGGGCTTTGGCGATTTGGCCGATGTTGTCCGATTATAAGGAGGCCTTAGTCGCTCAATATCAGCCCTCTGAAGGTGGTGTTAAAGATTTTTATTTTGAAAGGGGGCATGTGTTATTAACTATTGTTTTTGAAGACGTTCTTAATGCTTTAAGTCATATCCATGAAAAGGCTATTGTTCCCAATGGTGCTGATGCCTGGTTTCTTAATGGATTTGCTCCATTTAAAAATCCTAAAATGTGGTCGGATGAGGTTTTTCAAAAAATGGCTCCATTAAGTCGCAAAGGAACTACTCTTTCAACCTTTACGGTAGCTGGTTTTGTCCGTCGAGGACTTGAAGCTTCAGGGTTTGTGGTTGAAAGAATTAAGGGGCATGGTAAAAAGAAACAGATATTAACAGGCTTTTTCGGAGGTTGATGTATGCGTTCTACTGTTGTTAATTCTAAACAAATTGTTAGTGCCTCTATTTTGATTGCTGCGTTAGGATATTTCGTTGATATTTATGATTTAATCCTCTTTAGTATTGTTCGCATCAAAAGTCTTCACAGTCTTGGCATTCCCGATGATCAATTGCTTACACAAGGATTTTTTCTTATCAATATGCAGATGGGGGGAATGCTTGTAGGGGGAATCCTTTGGGGAATCCTAGGAGATAAAAAGGGGCGGTTGTCAGTACTGTTGGGATCAATTTTTATGTATTCGGTGGCTAATATTGCCAATGGGCTTGTCCATAGTGTAGGAGCGTATGCTTTCTGGCGTCTTATAGCTGGGATTGGTTTAGCGGGTGAATTGGGGGCCGGCATAACGCTTGTTTCAGAGGTAATGTCTAAAGAAACCCGTGGCTTTGGCACAATGATTGTAGCGGTTGTTGGAATCTTAGGTGCTGTTCTGGCGGCCTTAGTTGGTGATTTATTTAATTGGCGTTTAGCCTACATCGTCGGTGGACTTATGGGGCTGGGGCTATTACTTTTGAGACTAAAAGCTGCTGAGTCTGGTATGTTTGAAGGTATTAAAGAAAAGCATATTAAGCGAGGGGCTTTAGGAATAATTTTTAAATCAGCTCGAAATACTATTCGATATTTATCCTGTATTCTGATAGGTGTGCCATTATGGTTTGTGGTTGGAATTTTAGTGACGTTCTCACCTGAGTTCGGCAAAGCTTTAGGGATGGCAGAAATCCCAAAGGCCTCTACTGCTGTAATGTGTGCTTATATTGGGTTGTCTTTAGGGGGGGCTAGTCAGTGGATGTTTATCTCAAGTGTTTAAGAATCGACGAGGAATCACTGCAATTTTTATGTTGCTTAACGCTGTATTTATACTTTTTTATCTTTTTCATCGAGCTCCTAGTATAGGGGCTTTTTATATGACGTGCTTAAGCCTTGGATTTGCCAGTGGTTACTGGGCGCTTTTTGTCACCATTGCAGCAGAACAGTTTGGAACAAATATTCGCTCCACTGTAGCGACGACCGTTCCTAACTTTGTGCGTGGTGCTGTGGTGCCATTAACACTAAGCTTTCAGTGTTTAAGAAATCAATTTGGAATAATTGAAGGAGCTCTCATCGTCGCTGCAATTTGTGTTGTACTTGCTTTTATTGCCCTTTTAGGCCTACAAGAAACCTATGGAAAAGCGCTAAATTATGTGGAATAAGGGTGCAATTTTTATATAAACACAATTGACATTGTCTAAATCAGGGGTAAGATAAAAAAAGATAAAGCTTTTATTAACAGTTTTTACATAGATTAAGGGGATTTGTATGAAAAAATTTGTTTTATTGATGGTCGGTGTATTTCTAATAACAACGTTAATTGGCTGCAGTAAGAAAAAGAAGACTGACGAGGCTGCGTTAGATAATATGACCAATGGTGTGGCATCTGAAAATGTTGTTTCAGTGACCGACGCGACAGCTGGTTCTGTCAATGGTGCTGTTCCTGTTGTCGTTGATAATGCTGAGGCTGTTCCGCAGTCAACTGGTGATATGGTAGCTGGAGCCGCAGCAGCGACAGATAAACCATCTCCTAAACAAATTCAGCAGGCTCTTAAGAACGCTGGATTTTACTCAGGGAAAATCGATGGTAATATCGGGCATAAAACTAAAAAGGCTATTGAAGAATTTCAAGCTCAAAATGGTCTTAAAGCGGATGGAAAAGTTGGAGCAAAAACATGGAAAATTCTCTCAACTCATTTAGGTCAAGGTCAAGCAACTGAAGTAGCTAATCCTACAGCCCAAGCTCAGACGGTGGGCCAATAGTTGGGAAGCCTAAAATATTTGACAAAATAAAGAAAGTAAGACATACTTTCTTGACGAAATGGGTAAATGGCTTTTGATCGCAATAGGGTTTGCGAGTTGTTTACTTGAGAAAGCAATAACAAGGAGGAAGTAGTAATGGCAAAAGGAAAAGTAAAATGGTTTAATAATCAAAAAGGTTATGGTTTTATCACTCCTGAAGATGGTAAAGATGTTTTCGTTCATCATACCGCGATTAAGAGTGACGGTTACAGAACTTTAGAAGAAGGCCAAGCTGTTGAGTTTGATATTCAGCAAGGTCCTAAGGGCGAACAAGCGATTAACGTAGTAAAAATCTAAAACGATCTCATTAAAGGCCCGGCTTAAAGAAGTCGGGCCTTTTTAAAAGTTATTAATGGAATTAAATCCTTGACGGTGTTCAAGGTTTTTTTATTTGTTCTCTATGAATCCTTTGCAAAGACCAATCTTAAATATTCCCTGTGGTGTTAAAAAGGTGCTGTTACATTCATGCTGTGCTCCTTGCTCAGGGGAAATTATGGAGGCAATGATTGCCTCGGGGATTGAATTCACTGTATTCTTTTATAATCCTAGTATTCATCCTCGTTATGAATATGAGAATCGTAAGAATGAAAATATTTCTTATGCTCAAAAAAAGAATATTCCTTTCGTTGACGCTGATTATGATACAAGTAATTGGTTTGCTCGTATTGAAGGTTTAGAAATGGAGCCTGAAAAGGGTCGTCGTTGTAAGGTGTGTTTTGATATTCGTCTTGAACGTACAGCGTTGTATGCAAAAGAATATGGGTTTAATGTTTTTACTTCTTCTTTAGGGATTTCACGCTGGAAAGACATGATGCAAGTTAATGGTTGCGGTGTGAAAGCGGCTAGTCGCTATCCTGGTATGATTTATTGGACATATAATTGGAGAAAGAATGGTGGAGCTGCACGTAAGTATGAAATTGCCAAACGGGAGAATTTTTATCAACAGGAATATTGCGGATGTGTTTATTCATTAAGAGATTCAAATTTACATCGAGCCTCTAAAGGACAAGAGCAGATTGAAATTGGTAAGAAGTTTTATGGTTCGCAGAATTTAGTGCAAAGTGAAAAGTAGGGGGTGAAAGTGGAACAAATAAAGACTGAAACTGCAGGCGGTGTTGTCATTAGTAAAAAGAGGAAGGTATTGGTAGTTAATCAACGCGGGAACTCTTGGTCTTTACCAAAAGGTCATATTGAAAAAGGTGAAGATGCTAAAACTGCTGCGATTCGTGAAATAGAGGAGGAATCAGGGATATTACGGTTAACTTTTGTGAAAGAATTAGGTTCATATATTCGTTATAAGATTGGTTTAGAGGGGCGTGATGATACAAGTGAACTTAAACATATCCATATGTTCCTTTTTACAACAGATGAATTGAAGTTGTCTCCCAAAGACCCTAATCATCCCGAAGCTCGTTGGGTTTATCCAGATGAAGTAGAGGCATTATTAACTCACCCTAAAGATAGGGTGTTTTTTAAAAGTATTCGTCAACAAATCCTTTAAGATCATATTATGAAATCTAATCCATACATTATAAAGAAGAAGTCTACAATTCATGGTTGGGGTATTTTCGCAAAGCGAGATATCCTTAAAGGAACTAAAATTATTGAATATATTGGTGAAAAGATTACAAAAGCCGAAGCCAACCGACGAGGTCCGAAACTTGTTGAGTATGCTAAAAAACATCAAGAGATGGGGGCTGTTTATCTCTTTGAACTTAATAAGCGTTATGATATTGACGGGCACGTTGCTGGAAATACTGCTAAATATATAAACCATTCTTGTGAGCCTAATTGTGAAGTAGACATTATACGAGGGCACATTTGGACAATAGCCTTAGAAGATATCCTTAAAGGTCAGGAGCTTTTTTATAACTATGGTTATGATGATTTTGAGGGGTTCCATGAGCATCCTTGTCGTTGTGGTTCCGGTCGTTGTGTTGGTTATATTATGGCAGAAGAACATTGGCCCAAGCTTCAAGATTTAATCAAGGTTAGGAAAACCCTTGATTCGAATCCCACCTAGAGGATAATAAAAATCATTATGGATAAATTCTTGTGCTTAACGTTTTCAGGTGTGGCAGGGACACTTGCGCGTTATTTATTATCAGGAGTTATTTATCAGCGTTTTGGAGTGGATTTTCCTTATGGCACCTTGGTTGTTAATTTAATAGGTTGTTTTTTAATAGGTTTCTTTGACTCTCTGATTCAAGATAGGTTTTTGCTTAGTCCTCAGCTTAGGTTGTTATTGATGACGGGTTTTTGTGGAGCGTTTACAACGTTTTCGACATTTATTCTAGAAACCTCTAATTTATTCAAAGACGGTGAGCCTGTGCGGGCTCTGTTAAATGTTTTGATCTCTGTTATTGCAGGATTCTTAATCTTTAGATTAGGGGTAGCGCTGGGGAAGTTTATTTGAGGAGCGTCAATTATAAAAGCTCCAATCCCCTGGTGTGTTAAGGCTTAATGACGTTGAGAAAAGCTAATGTTATTTTTATTGTTCGTAAACATATTATCTTAACCAAAGCTTTATATAATTTTAATAAAAGTCTTTTATAGTATATTATATGGCTATGATTAAGAAACGAATTCTGGTTGTTGAAGACGATCGTGATATAAATGAGCTTATTCGTTATAATCTCGAACGGGAAGGCTTTGAGGTGCTTTCGCTTTATGATGGAGGGCAGGTGCAGGATGTTGTCGCCACCAGGAAGCCAGATTTAATTTTATTGGATTTAATGCTTCCTGAGCGCGATGGCTTGGATATTGCCCGTGAATTAAAAAGAGAGTCTAACACCAGAAACATACCAGTTATTATGATTACAGCTAAAGGAACAGAGTCTGATGTGGTGGTTGGGCTTTCAATGGGGGCGGATGATTATATTCCAAAGCCTTTTAGTCCGCAGGTGTTGGTAGCTAGAATAAAGGCCATTTTACGTCGTAAGGCTGATTCAGAAGAAATTCCTATTGAGCAAAAAGTAAGACAGTGGGGTGATTTATATTTAGATTTGCTTAAGCATAAGGTCTCTTTTAAGGGGCAATCTATACATCTAACTAGCATTGAATTTGATATTTTTGAGTTTCTTTCCCGATCTCCAGGACGTGTTTTTAATCGTGAACAAATTCTTGATAATGTATGGAAAGATGGAAAATTTATCGTTGATCGAGCTGTAGATGTTCATGTTCGTGGTCTGCGTAAGAAATTAGGTCCTGCCCAAGATTATATTGAAACCGTCCGAGGGGTTGGTTACTGTTTTAAGGAAACTGAATAATGCTCATTATTTCTGTGAGCTTCATTTTCTTCATTATTATTCTTCTTTTAAGTATCAAATCCTACCGCTATTCTAGACAGCATAAAGAAATTCGTCGTATGATTAACGCTATGTCGCGTGGAGATTTTTCTTTGCGTATGGGGTTGTCTCAATCTGATAAAGTTGACTCGGTTTCCATGTTGATTAATGAGCTTTCGCAAAACATCCAAAGACGTCTTCAAGAACTGACTCAAGAAAAGGAAAAGCTCGAGACAATACTTTCAGGTATTGCCGAAGGAGTTCTAGTTATTTCCCCAGAAGGAAAGCTTATACATTTAAGTCCAAGCTTTTTAGATATGTTTGAGATGCGTTCTGTTGATTGGATGAATAAGTATTATTGGGAAATTATTGCCAATCAAGAAATTAGCGAGTCTATAAGAGAGGTTATTAAACATAAAAAGATTTTACGTAAAGATATTACCATTGTCCATCCTCAGGAAATGTACTTTAATATGCTGATATCTCCTGTAATGAATTCTTCCGAAGAGTTAATTTATTTAGTTGCTGTTTTTCATGATATTACGGAACTAAAGAAATATGAACGTCTGCGTACAGAGTTTGTAGCTAATGTTTCCCATGAGTTAAAGACGCCTCTGACGTCTATCAAAGGTTTTGTTGAGACTTTGCAGGCAGGAGCTTTAGCTGATAAAGCTAATGCTATGCGCTTTTTGGATATCATGTCAAAGCAAACTCAAAGGCTTGAGAATTTGGTTAATGATCTTTTGATTCTTTCTTCTTTAGAATCTAAAGATGTAAAAATGAAATTTGTAGATATTAGTTTAGCTCCAATCATTGAGTCAGTTATCTTAATGAAGAAGAGGCAAATAGAAGAACTTAAGCATTCATTGATTGTAGATATTCCTTTGAATTTACCAATGGTTAGGGTGGATGCTCAGAGAATGGAACAAGTTTTTCTAAATTTATTAGATAATGCTGTTAAATTTACACCGGCAGGAGGAGTAATTCATATTAAAGTTTATGTAGAAGGAAGGTTTCTTAGGGTAGAAGTTCAAGATAATGGTCCTGGGATTTCCTCAGAATATTTAAGTCGTGTATTTGAGCGATTTTGGAGAGCAGATAAAGCCCGTAGTCAGGATACGGGAGGAACAGGTTTAGGGTTGTCAATAGTTAAACATATTGTTGATGCCCACAAAGGAAAAGTTAGTGTAGAGAGTTCATTAGGACGAGGAACAAGGTTCTCCGTGTTTTTACATTTAGATATGATATAATTTATATATGAAATGTTTTAAACTAATTATTACTATAATATTTTTATCAACAAGTCTTGCTTTTGCATCTGTTAAGATTGATTTATCTGAGCATGGCAAAGATTTGATGAAGGCTCCATTTCCTGCAAGGTTTAAGTTTTCAAAGGTATATCGTAATGATTGGCTAAATTCTACTTATGCAGAGAGAAAGAAATTTTTAACTCAATGGCATATTGATCTTGCAAACCAGGCGAAAGAAGAGGCAAGGCTCGCTAAAGAAAAGGCTCGGCTCGAACGTGACCTGCAAAGAAGTTTACAGCAAAAAAAGAAGGCTGAAATAGCAAGATTGAAAGCTGAAGAACGTAAAGCTCGACAGGAACAGCGAGAAACTAAAGCGGAAAAGAGAAGTTTTGAGGATAGAATTAAGTCTAGTCAAGAATCTCTTCGACAAATGCAGAAATCCCTCGGCAAATAAACCTCCTATGAACAAACATTTTAAGGCATTCATTTTTGATATGGATGGTGTGATTACTGACACTATGCCTTATCATTATCAGGCGTGGAAGACGGTTTTCGCCCGTTGTGGAATTAACGCAACCCATGAAGATATTTACAAACGAGAAGGCCAAAAGGGAATTGAAAGTGTACGCGAGATTTTTAGTGAGAGGGGAAAAGCCTTTGATAAGGAGATTGCTTTAAAATTGTTAAAAGATAAAGAAAGTCTCTTCAAAGAAATTTTTAAACGTCGATTTATTTC
>JBAXBI010000043.1:0-8865 GCA_037142055.1 Candidatus Omnitrophota bacterium
GGAGATATTAAGAAGATTAATCCTCAGGTGCAGTGTGATTTGGTGATTGATCATTCTGTTCAAGTGGATGCCTTTGGGACTAACAAAGCTTTAGGCGAAAATGTCAAATTAGAGTTTGAACGCAACCAAGAACGCTATGAGTTTCTTAAATGGGGTCAGAGTGCTTTAGAGAATTTTCGTGTTGTTCCACCTGCCACTGGTATTGTTCATCAAGTTAATCTGGAATATTTAGCTAAAGGGGTTCTGAAGAAAAAGGTTGGAAAAGAAAATTTTGCCTATCCTGACAGCTGTGTTGGAACAGACTCACATACGACGATGATTAATGGTTTAGGGGTTGTTGGCTGGGGAGTTGGAGGTATTGAAGCCGAGTCTGTTATGTTGGGGGAGCCGATTAATATGCTTTTGCCCGAAGTTGTCGGCTTTCGCATTAAGGGCAAGCTTAAAGAAGGGGTGACGGCAACCGATTTAGTTTTGGCGGTTACACAGATTTTACGTAAGAAGGGTGTTGTTGAGAAATTTGTCGAATTCTTTGGTGAAGGCTTAAAGTTCTTGTCTCTTCCCGATAGAGCGACCATTGCTAACATGGCTCCCGAATATGGAGCGACCATCGGATTATTTCCTGTTGATGAAGAAACCATAGCCTTTTTGAAGGTGACCGGCCGAACGGCCGCAGAAGTCGCATTGGTTGAGAAGTATTACAAAGCTCAAGAATTGTTTTATACAGCGAAAACTCCGGAATGTACTTATAGCGATATCCTAGAGTTGGATATCTCTACAGTAGAGCCGGCTATTGCAGGACCTAAACGTCCACAAGATAGGGTTTTGGTTAAGGATGTTAAATCAACTTTTCTTTCAAGCCTGACAGCTGATATTAAATCTCGTGGGTATGGTTTAACTGTAGAGGACTTGCCGCGTACATCTGTTGTTAAAAAGGGTACTACAGAAACCATTGGTCACGGCGCGGTTGTAATTGCAGCGATTACCAGTTGTACAAATACGTCGAATCCTTCAGTTTTGATTGGCGCTGGTTTATTGGCTAAGAAGGCAGTAGAAAAAGGGTTAACAACTCATGGGTATGTTAAAACTTCTTTTGCACCAGGATCGCAAGTTGTCGAGGATTATTTAAAAGCCGCTGGTTTAATGAAGCCACTTGAGATGATAGGTTTTAATATAGTAGGCTACGGATGTACAACGTGTATTGGCAATTCTGGCCCACTACCGGAGGTTGTTTCAAAGGCCATCACGGAGGGTAATTTAGTGGCAGCAGCCGTGCTTTCGGGTAACCGCAACTTTGAAGGGCGCGTCAATCCATATACAAAGGCTAATTTTCTAGCCAGTCCACCGTTGGTTGTAGCTTACGCTTTGGCAGGACGGGTGGATTTGGATTTAATCAATGAACCCATAGGATTTGATAAAAAGGGAAAGCCAGTTTATCTCAAGGATATTTGGCCGACTCAAAAAGAAATTGATCTTTTAGTTAAGAAGTTTGTTAAAGCAAAGATTTTCAAATCTCGCTATGGCAATGTCGATAAGGGAAATAAAAATTGGAATGCTATTAAATCCGCTAAGTCAGACTTATTTAACTGGAATGATAAAAGCACCTATGTTCAGAATCCACCATACTTTATTGGAATGAAACCTGGGTCTGCCCCTATTGAAGCAATTAAAGGAGCTCGTTGTTTGGTGATGGTAGGGGATTCAATTACCACCGATCATATTTCTCCCGCTGGTGCTATTGCCAAAGATTCTCCAGCAGGAAAGTATCTCCTTGAGCAGGGGGTTGGACCTCAAGATTTTAACAGTTATGGAGCTCGACGAGGGAATGATAGAATTATGACCCGTGGAACTTTTGCTAACATCCGTCTGCGTAACTTGACTGCTCCTGGAACTGAAGGGCCATGGACGACTTATTGGCCAAGTAATGAGAAAATGTTTATTTACGATGCAAGTCTTAAGTATAAAACTGATAACACTCCTTTGATTGTCTTAGCTGGTAAGGAGTACGGTACAGGATCCTCTCGTGACTGGGCCGCTAAAGGGACGACGCTTTTAGGAGTCAAAGCGGTTATTGCGGAGAGTTTTGAGCGCATTCACCGCAGTAATCTTTGCGGGATGGGAGTTTTGCCGTGTCAGTTTAAGCCGGGAGAAAATTACACAACACTTGGACTTAAAGGTGATGAAGTCTTTGATTTCGTTGATTTGACGGATAATTTGAAGCCTCGTCAGGAATTGACGATTAAAGCCCAATTAAGTGACGGCAACAGTAAAGAGTTTAAAGTTTTAGCCCGTGTGGATACGCCTGTCGAGATTGACTATCTGAGAAATGGTGGTATCCTTCAAACTGTGCTTAGAAAGTTAGCAAAAGCATAAGGAGTTTTCATCAATGAAGTTACTTTATACTAAACGTTCACCGTATGCCCGCAAGGCACGGGTGCTTGCTTTAGAAAAAGGAATCTCTTTAGATTTGATTGATGAGGACTTGGCTAATAAATCTGAGCGTCTATTAGAGGCCAATCCATTAGGTAAGGTGCCAACCTTGATTTTAGATAATGGAGAGACTATTTACGACAGTGTTGTGATTTGTCAGTATCTTGATGATCAAGGAGCTAAGGCAAGGTTAATCCCAGAATCAGGCAAAGCCCGTTATGAAGTATTAAAGTGGGAAGCGCTCGCTGATGATATGGTCACAACAGCAATTTACGCGTATATGGAGAAGATTCGTCATCCTCAGGATTTTCATATACAGTTTATAGTTAACAGCGAGAAGTCTATTCTTAAAGGGTATCATTATATCAAAGAACACTTAGACCAATTAAAAGAATTTAATTTAGCAGCAGTAGCTGTGGCTTGTGCGATTGGCTATGTGCACTTTCGCTTGCCTCATTTAAAAGTGCAGGGACAGTTGGCTTTGTGGTTTGAGGAAATTAATAAACGGCCCAGCATGGCCCAAACAATACCAGTTGTATAAAGCATTATTTATGCCTCGAAAAAAACTAGATTTTAGACCCCATCAGAAAGTTGTTTTACCCAACGGGAAAACTATTCATATTAGTTTTATTCATCATCCAGGAGCGGTCATCATAGCTCCATTTTTAAATCCCAATACAATTGTTATGTTGCGCCAATTTCGACCAGCCTTAGGTCGATATATTTATGAACTTCCAGCTGGAACTATTGATGTTCCGGAAAAGCCTTTGGTTTGTGCTCGGCGTGAACTATTGGAAGAGACAGGCTTTTCTGCTAGAAAGTTTAAGAAATTAGGATCTATCTATCCGGTTCCTGGTTACTCAACAGAGGTGATTCATATTTTTAAAGCAGAAGAGTTAACTCAAGAAGGAGCTAATCCTGAAGAATATGAGGTCATTGATATTAAGGAAGTAACGAAAAAGGAAGTTAAACGTTTATTCCAACAAGGCAAGTTGATGGATGCCAAAAGCATCTGCACCTTTGCCCACCTAGGATGGCTTTAATATGCCTACATCACAGGATCTTAACGCAGCTTTAACGACTTATGGCGTAAGCCCTTCTAGTTTTAGTTTTAGTTTTGCTAGCCTCATGGCTTATATTATTTTTGGGATAGTTGGTATGTATGCGTTTAATTATGGCCGTCGTGAGAAAAGTTATCAGCCGTGTGTCATCGGAACAGTTTTGTTAATTTATCCTTATTTTGTTCATAGTACGATTTTGTTGTACATCATAGGGATTGGAGTCTCATCCTTGTTGTATTTCTGGAGAGATTAAGTGTTTGAATCTTGATCGACTTAAAAAGCATTGCGGGGTTCATGGTCGAATAATATAATGGGAAAAAATTAACTCTTCAATTTAGTCTTTAGAGTTTATTTCTTAAGTGTAATCGGAGGATCAAGGGGGACTTATGTCAGAAATAGCTCAAATTCGTTTAGGGGACAAAGTTTTGGATTGCCCAGTGATAGTCTCAACCGAGGGGGAGAAGGCTATTGATATTAGCAAATTACGCTCAACGACAGGGCATATCACTCTGGATCCAGGTTTTGGTAATACAGGTTCTTGTAAAAGTGCGATCACCTATCTTGATGGGGAGAAGGGGATTTTACGTTATCGGGGTATTCCTATCGAACAATTAGCTGAGCATTCAAGTTTTGTTGAAACATCCTACCTTTTAATTCATGGTCATTTGCCGACCGAAAGTCAATTGGATGAATTTTCCGAAGCATTCAATGAACACTCTATGATTCATGAAGATATGAAGAACTTTTTTGATGCATATCCATCGAACACTCATCCTATGGCAATTCTTTCAGCTATGATCTGTGCATTATCTGCTTATTATCCTGAATTAATTATAGAAGACCCTACTAAGGAGCAGTTTAATCGTATTGCAGTTCAATTGCTTTCAAAGGTTCGTACCATTACTGCTTTTTCTTTTAAGAAATCGATAGGTGAGCCGTTTGTTTACCCACGGTATGATTTAAAATATGTCCCTAATTTCTTAAATATGATGTTTTCATCTCCAACGCATCCTTACACCATTGTTGATGAAGTAGCTCATGCCTTGCAAGTGCTTTTGATTCTTCATGCTGACCATGAGCAAAACTGTTCGACTTCCAGCGTACGTTTGGTAGGCAGTTCGCATGCTAATCTTTACGCTTCCATATCAGCAGGTATTTGTGCTCTTTGGGGCCCTTTGCATGGGGGTGCTAATCAAGCGGTTATTGAAATGTTGGAGACAATTCAGAAAGATGGCGGCAATGTGGAGAAGTATGTCGCTAAAGCTAAAGATAAAGATGATTCTTTTCGTTTAATGGGTTTTGGTCATCGTGTTTACAGGAATTTCGATCCAAGAGCCAAGATTATCAAGAAATGTGCGGATGATCTTTTGAAGAAATTAGGTATTAATGATCCTTTGTTAGACCTAGCCAAACATTTAGAAGAGGTTGCTTTAAAAGATGAATATTTTATCAGTCGTAAACTGTATCCTAATGTTGACTTTTACAGTGGGATCATTTATCGAGCAATAGGGATTCCTTTAAACATGTTTCCTGTGATGTTTGCCATTGGTCGTATGCCAGGATGGATTGCTCATTGGAAAGAAATGATTGAGGATCCTACAACTAAGATCGGCCGTCCATTTCAAATTTATACAGGAGAAACTCAGCACGATTATGTGCCTATAGAGAAGCGTTCATAAGCAAAGAAAGGTTATCGGAATGATTTCATTTAGTAGCAAATCTAAACATGAACAAGATGCAATAATTGTTTTATTAACGTCCCAACAAAGTGATAAGCGTCTTAAGAAAGACCTCGAAAAGGGAGAGATTTTTCCAGTTCTAGAGGGGAAGAAGGTTTTGCTTTTTGTTGGGCTGGGCAAAGGAGAGTTGCTAACATTGACTGATTTACGTATTCAAGTGCGTAAGGCTGCCATGTCATTGTATTTAAAGAAGATTAAGAACATAGAAGTCATTCCTCATTCTAAAGAGGATGTCGCTATTAAAGCTATTATTGAGGGCATTTTAATTGGTACTTATGTTTGGGATAAATATAAGAGTAAGGATAAAGATGACAAGTCAATTAAGGATAAAAATTTTGTCATTGCGGTTGAGGCGAAAGAGGAATACGAGCAGACTGTTGTCATCTGTGAAGGGGTCAAATTAACAAGAGATTTAGTTAACGACAATGCAGATTTGATTACCAGTGAACATCTAGAGGCCACTGTAAAAGAATTGATTAAAGGCCATAAGGAGATTTCTTTAGAAATTCTTAATAAGAAAGAACTTAAAGCCAATGGTTTAAATCTTCACTTGGCAGTCAATCAAGGAAGCCCTAGAGAGCCTAAGTTGATTATTGTTAAATATCGTGGTGGAAAGAAAGACGATGGCTATACGGCTATTGTTGGTAAAGGGATTACTTTTGATACGGGAGGTTTAAATTTAAAACCTAGCAATCATATTGAGACGATGAAGATTGATATGAGTGGGGCTGGGGCGGTTTGCGGAATTTTAAAGAATGTTTTGAAGCTGAAGATAAAGAAGAATTTGTTGTTTGTTCTGGCAATTGCAGAGAACGTGATAGGTTCTAAGGCATACAAGCCCGGTGATGTTATCGTCTCATACTCAGGCAAAAGTGTTGAAATCGGTAACACTGATGCGGAGGGGCGTTTGGTTCTAGCGGATGCCTTAAGCTACGTGGTTAAGAATTATAGTCCAAGTAAGATTGTTGATATGGCAACCTTAACTGGAGCCTGTGTGGTGGCATTAGGTTTCGACTATTC
Organism: Candidatus Omnitrophota bacterium; assembly: GCA_037142055.1. Lineage (GTDB taxonomy): Bacteria > Omnitrophota > Gorgyraeia > Zapsychrales > Fredricksoniimonadaceae > JACQCF01. The sequence goes on from JBAXBI010000043.1 coordinate 6,248, forward strand.
AGGATTGTTTTCTAATAATGATAAGTTGGCAAAGGAGCTTTTAGCCGTTGCAGAAAAAACGGATGATCGTGCCTGGCATCTGCCTCTTTATCCAGAAATTAAAGAATACATTAAATCGCCTATAGCCGATTTAAAAAATACCAGTTCTATTCGAGGGGGAGGAGCGTGTACGGCAGCCGAGTTCTTACGTCAGTTTGTTGGAGAGACCACTTGGGCCCATTTAGACATTGCCGGCAGTGCTTTTGTTGAAGGGCAATGTCGTTTTTATTATGGTCATGGTGCAACTGGTGCTGGGGTTAGATTGTTCAGTAATTATTTATTAAATTCATAAGAAAATTATATAACCGATGTCTATGAGAGAGAGTCAAGTAATAGGATTTAAAAATTACTTCAGTCGCAGTAAAACGTTCTCGTAAGACACTAATTGAGGAGGTCGATATGGAAATATTTATGATCGTAGGAGCAGTTATTGTTTTTTTATTCTTTGCAGGGATCCGTATTATTCGTCCCACCCATCGAGGATTAGTTGAACGTTTTGGTAAGTATAACCGTTTTGCCAATCTAGGGTTTAATTGGATTATGCCCTTAGTTGAGAATGTGTATTTGGTGAACATTACCGAGCAAATGGTCGATGCTGAGCCACAAGAAATTATTACCAATGATAATTTAAATGCCAAGGTTGATGCACAGGTGTACTTTAAAGTTAAAACCGATGAGACAAGTGTCAAGAATTGTCAATACAACGTAAATAATTATCAATGGCAGATTGTTAATTTAGCCAGAACAACACTGCGTAATATCATCGGTACTATGACGCTTAAAAGCGCCAATAGCGAACGCGGCAGGATTAATACGGATTTACATACTATTCTAGAGCGTGAAACAGAGACCTGGGGTCTTGAGATTGTGCGTACGGAACTTAAAGAGATTGACCCTCCTAAAGATGTTCAAGAAACCATGAACAAGGTTGTCAAAGCTGAGAATGAAAAGATTGCAGCGATTGATTTTGCAACGGCGACCGAAACTGTTGCTGACGGGCAAAAGCGTGCAGAGATTAAAAAAGCTGAAGGTATTAAACAGGCAAGGATTTTGGAAGCAGAAGGAGAGGCCCAAGCAATTCAATTAGTTAATGAAGCGGCCGATAAATTCTTTACGGGCAATGCTCAGATACTGCGCAAATTAGAAGCTGTAGAGAAATCTTTGCAAAATAACACTAAAGTAGTTGTGCCATCTAATTCAGAGCTGATTAATGTTATTGGTGAATTAGCAGGTGTTGTTCCGATTAAGAAAGCGTAATAACAGGGTTTAAGATACCTAGCTAAGTATTTGGAGAACAATATGAATTATAGAGTTGAAAGCGATAGCATGGGGCAGATTCAAGTGGAATCAAGCAAATACTGGGGAGCACAAACCCAGCGATCGCTGGAAAACTTTAAAATTGGCGGTGACAAATTCCCTAAAGAATTTATTCGTGCTTTAGGGATTCTTAAGAAAGCGGCCGCCATAACGAATAAAGAGTTAGGTATTTTATCTTCTGATAAAGCAGATCTAATTGTCCGTGCCGCTGATGAAGTCATCGCAGGTATTCTCGATGATCATTTTCCTTTGGTGGTGTGGCAAACGGGAAGCGGCACTCAGACGAATATGAATGCCAATGAGGTGATCTCTAACCGTGCTATTGAACTCGTCGATGGGGTGATGGGTAGTAAAAAGCCCATCCATCCTAACGATGATGTCAACAAAGCCCAGTCTTCCAATGACACCTTTCCAACTGCGATGCATATTGCGGCCGTAGAAGAGACTCATCGACGTCTTCTGCCGATGATAAAGCTCCTGCGGGATGCTTTAGAGAAAAAGAGCAAAGAGTTTGAGGATATCATTAAAATTGGCCGTACGCATTTGATGGACGCTACTCCTTTGACCTTAGGACAGGAGTTTTCTGGCTATGTTGCCCAGTTAAACCACGGCATTGAGCGCGTCGAAGGGGCTAGCCCAAGGCTGTATGAACTGGCTTTAGGTGGTACGGCTGTTGGAACAGGTTTGAATACTCATCCTGATTTCGCCATTAAGGCCGCTTTGAAGATAAGTGAGCTGACAGGTAAGCCATTTAAATCTGCTCGCAATAAATTTGAAGCCTTAGCAACTCACGATACGTTGGTAGAATTTTCAGGAGTACTTAATACCTTAGCAGCTTCTTTGATGAAGATTGCTAACGATATTCGCTGGCTTGGCTCTGGTCCTCGCAGTGGGATAGGAGAATTGCATTTGCCGGAAAATGAACCAGGTTCATCGATCATGCCAGGCAAGGTTAATCCTACGCAATGTGAAGCGCTGACCATGGTTTGTGTTCAGGTTTTTGGAAACCATACGGCCGTGACGGTAGGTGGGGCTAGTGGTAATTTTGAATTGAATGTTTATAAGCCAGTTATTATTTACAACGTCCTTAATTCCATCAGACTTATCTCTGATGCTTGTGAGAGCTTTACAGAGCACTGTGTGGTGGGTATTGAAGCTAACCGTGCCAACATCCAGAAACACGTTGAAAATTCCCTGATGCTGGTGACTGCTTTAAATCCGCATATCGGCTATGACAATGCTGCTAAGGTTGCAAAGAAGGC
>JBAXBI010000044.1:0-8791 GCA_037142055.1 Candidatus Omnitrophota bacterium
GTTGAATCTATTCCAACCCCTAGAGCTAATAGCAATGCTGTAACATCGGCTACGGCGGCTGAGGCTAAAGCAGAAGCTTCTCAGAAATTAACCAAAGATATTAAATCACCCATGGTCGGTACGTTCTACCGTGCCCCTTCACCAGAAGCTTCAGCATTTGTGGAGGTTGGGCAGACCGTGGAAGTTGGCCAAGTGGTTTGTATTGTAGAAGCCATGAAGCTTATGAATGAAATTAAATCTGAGATACGTGGTAAGGTAGTGGAAGTTGCTGTTTCTAATTCTGAACCTGTTGAGTTCGGTCAAACCTTATTTGTTGTTGAGCCATTATAATTTATGTTCTCAAAAATTCTTATTGCCAATCGTGGTGAAATTGCCCTTCGTATTATCCGTGCCTGTAAAGAGCTTGGTGTCCGTACGGTGGCCGTTTATTCGGAAGTAGATCGTAATTCTTTGCATGTTCGTTTTGCCGATGAAGCTGTTTGTATAGGAAAAGCAACCAGTAAAGAAAGTTATTTAAATATTCCTGCAATCATTTCTGCCGCCGAAATTACGGATGTGGAAGCGATCCATCCGGGCTACGGCTTTTTATCAGAAAATGCTCATTTTGCTGAGATTTGTGAATCTTGTCATATTAAATTTATAGGACCATCCCCAGAATCAATTCGGAAAATGGGAGATAAGATAGTTGCTAAGGAAACTGTTAAGAAAACAGGCGTTCCTTTAACTCCTGGTGGCCATGGGATTATTGAAACCCAAGAAGCTGCTCTTGTTATAGCTCAAAAGATTAAATACCCTGTCATTATCAAAGCAGCGGCAGGTGGTGGCGGTAAGGGGATGCGGGTTTGTCACAATGATGTTACGCTTATTAATTCTTTTAAAATGGCACAGACGGAAGCCGATGCAAACTTTGGACGCTCAGATGTGTACATTGAGAAATATATTGAGGGTCCACGCCACATAGAGTTTCAAATCTTAGCTGATGAGCATGGTAACGTGATCCATTTAGGAGAACGTGATTGCTCTTTACAAAGAAGACATCAAAAGCTTTTGGAAGAAGCTCCTTCTCCTGCCTTAGATGCTGGCTTGCGTAAGAAAATGGGTGATGCTGCGATTAAAGCTGCCAAAGCTGTTAATTATCATGGGGTTGGAACTATTGAATTTTTATTAGATTCAAATGGTAATTATTATTTTATGGAGATGAATACCCGTATTCAGGTAGAACATCCAGTTACGGAAATGGTAACGGGTATAGATCTTATTAAAGAGCAGATTAAAGTTGCCACTGGACAAAAGTTAAAGATTAAGCAAGAGGATGTAAAAATCCATGGGGCAGCCATTGAGTGCCGTATTAATGCGGAAGACCCCTATAATAATTTCCTTCCTTCACCAGGGAAGATTGTCGAGCTAAATATGCCCGGAGGTCCGGGAGTGCGCATTGACACTCATATTTATCCAGGCTATACTATTAGTCCCTACTATGATTCGATGGTAGCAAAATTGATTGTTCATGGGAAAGATCGTGACGAGGCAATTCGTATTATGCGTCGGGCGCTTGATGAGTTTCATATGTCTCCTATTAAGACGACAATCCCATTGCATATGGAAATTATGCATCACCCAACCTTTCTTCAGGGGAAGGTTACCACTCATTTCTTAGAGAAAATGATGAAAAACGATACCTAATTAAGGAGTTTCCTATGTCGCTAGGAGAAAAGGTGGATTTAGGTAATGTGCACATTCACAAAAAAGTCATTGGCGATATCGCGGTTGCTTCTTTAAAAGAAATCCCCGGCGTTACTCTTGCCCAATTTGGTTTTATTGGTGGTTTTTTTGAAGTCTTCGGTTATAAGAATTTTCCAGGCGTTTATGTTTCCATTGATCAATCGAGACAAATTTCCCTTGAGATCCGTGTGGAAGTAGATTATGGTATCAATATTCCTTTAGTTGCCCATCAAGTGCAAGATAAGGTTCAAGAGGCTGTTGAACACGCCTTAGACATTCAGTTAAAAGAGATTAATGTGAGTATACGATCCGTCGAAAGAAGCCTGCCTGCCGGCAGGCAGGGAGGTTCCTGATGTGGTTGATGACTAGATTAGCGATTATATTCTATGTTTCTTTACTGTGGGGAGGAAGTTTAATCGTTATGCTTTTTGTGATGCATGCGGTGGACTTAGAGACTATAAAAGCGTATTTGACTTTAGTTTACGATGCCCCTAAGATTCGTATGATTGTCTTTACCGCTGCTTGTGGGATTATTCTTGTTACCTTTTTGTTAGAGAATTTAATATATGGACGACGTCGTACGGAACGGACTGTTGCTTTTGAGAATGCGTCAGGTCAAGTAACGGTGTCGTTAGCTGCTGTTGAAGATTTAATTAAATCTTTGGTTTCTCAGTTGCCAGAAATTAAAGAGATTAAACCATTCTTAACAGCTAATAAAAAAGGAATCAATGCTCAGGTTAAATTAACCCTGCGTTCTCAAGTCAATATTCCGGATTTAACCGCAAAATTGCAGGAGATAATTCGTCGTAAGATAGAAGAAACAATCGGTTTGGAAGGTAAGATCAATATACGTATTCACGTTGCTAAGATGATTTTGGAAGATGGAAAGACTAAACGCTCGGTGGATGTTGTAGATCAACCTCAAGTTCCATTTCATGGGTATAGAATATGAAAAAAATAGGTATTCTAACAGGCGGCGCTGATTGTCCTGGACTTAATTCGGTTATTCGTGCGGTTGTCCGTAAAGGCATGCAGGAAGGCTTTGTCATTACCGGTATTAAAAACGGATGGTTGGGTCTTATTGAGAATGATATGCGTGTTTTGGATATTAAATCTACCACTGGGATTTTAGATAAAGGCGGTACAATTTTAGGTACCAGTCGCGTCAATCCCATGAACGATGAAGAACAAATTAAGAAGATCAAAGAGAATTATGCCAGAAGCGGTATGGATGCGTTGATTGCAGTCGGTGGTGAGGAAACATTAAAGGTTGGATTGGCTTTGCATAAAAGAGGAATTATTCAAGTCGTTGGGGTTCCAAAATCTATCGATAATGCTCTTTCAGGAACAGACTACGCTTTTGGTTTTGATACTGCTGTAAATGTGGCAACCGAATGTATTGATCGTCTGCATACAACCGCTGAATCTCACCATCGTATCATGGTCGTTGAGGTCATGGGGCTATATACAGGATGGCTGGCGGTACATGCGGGGATCGCTGGGGGGGCGGATATTATTTTAGTTCCGGAAATTCCTGTAGATTTAGAACAGGTGTATGAATTGCTGCGTGAACGACATAAGAGGGGGAAGCCATTTAGCATTGTTGTTATCTCTGAAGGTACAAAAGTAGAAGGATATTCACTGCCTAGCAATGTGGATCCTAGTTCTGCCATGGTTGAAAAAAGACGTTTTGGTAGTGTGGGTGAGTATTTAGCTAAAGCGATTGAGGATAATACCAGCTATGAAACTCGAGTAAGCGTGTTGGGTTATATTTTACGCGGGGGCACTCCTACTGCTTTTGATCGTGTTTTGGGAACTCGCTTTGGGGTCAAAGCTGTTGAATTAATTAAAGAGAATAAATTTGGGAAAATGGTATCCCTTAGAGAAAATAAGATTCGTTTTGTGGATATGGAAGAAGCAGTGCGGGAACGAAAACAAGTTAACATGGATTTAATTGACATTTCTAATGTCTTCTCAGCAAAGAACTAATATGCAAAAAACTGTCGAACAAATTTTTTCAGATTCAATAGTAGTAAAGCAAGAAACTTTAAAGAAGAACCTGTCGCATATTGTCAACTCTGCTGAAGTGATTATTGAAGCCTTTAAAGATCACCATAAGCTGTTTTTCTGCGGTAATGGTGGCTCTGCTGCGGATAGTCAGCATATCGCGGCAGAATTTGTAGGACGCTTTCAAAAAGAACGCAGTGCCTGGCCAGCGATTGCCTTAACAACCGACACCTCAGCGTTGACTGCTTTAGGTAATGATTATAGTTTTGATATTGTTTTTTCTCGCCAACTTCAGGCTTTGGGCCAAAAAGGTGACGTTTTAGTAGCGATCTCTACGAGTGGTAACTCTAAGAATGTGTTAGAGGCTGTCCGACAAGCAAAGTTGATGGGAATTAAGACGATAGCTGTGACGGGTGGCAATGGTGGGCATCTAGCTGGTCTTTGTGATATAGCAATTGTTGCTGCATCTTCTAAGACTGCTCGTATTCAAGAATCACATTTGTGTATTTTTCATTCGATTTGTGAATTGGTAGAAAACAGTTTAACTAAATAATTTTATCTCCGGCAGGGTAGGTGTTTTAAGCCGGGTTTTTTTATTTCCCCATGATTTCATTAGATACAAAAATTATTTCCTTGCAGACACTTAAGACAAAATTAATTGCTTTGCGAAAAAAAGGCAAGACCATTGCCTTTACTAATGGTTGTTTCGATTTGATGCATCTAGGGCATGTGAAGTATCTTCAAGCTGCCAAGAAAACGGATCGAATACTGATTGTTGGATTAAATAGTGACCAATCTATCCTCCGTATTAAAGGGCCTTCCCGTCCAATTTGTCCACAAAAATCAAGAGCTGCAGTAATAGCCGCTTTAGAAAGCGTTGATTTTGTCGTTATCTTTAATGAAGAAACGCCCTATCAGTTAATTAAAGCTTTAAAACCGGATATTCTTATTAAAGGTGCGGATTGGAAGGGTAAAGAAGTAGTGGGTGCAGATTTAGTTAAGAAAGTCGAATTGATTAAATATGTTAAAGGTTTTTCAACAACTAATATTATTGAAAAGATAATGAAAGATGTGTCATTGCGAACGCCTTGCCTGCCGGCAGGCAGGAAGTGAAGCAATTTTTTTAGATAGATTGCTTCGGTTGCTATCGCTCCCTCGTAATGACACCAAATAAGAATGAATTCAAAGAATCAACTTTATAGGGTTATAGATGCTAATTTTAACCGAGCTAAAGAAGGGTTGCGGGTCTGTGAAGATATTGTCCGTTACGGTTGGAACCAGAAGGCTCTAACTAAGTCGTTAAAAGACCTTCGTCATGAGCTAACCCAAGTAGTAGGTGAGCTTGATGTGCTTAAAATGTTAGAAGGTCGGCAAGTCATTGCAGATGTTGGTCGCGCAAGTTCTGAAAGTGAGTTTAAAAGAAAAGATATAGCATCAATCTTTTGGGCTAATGCACAGCGGGTTAAAGAATCGTTACGAGTTCTTGAGGAAGTGGCTAAACTTTTAAGCCCCAAAGTAGCTGAGGGTATAAAAACATTACGGTATCAAATGTATGTCTTGGAGCAGAAAGCGGTTAAAAACCGCTAATTTATATTTAATTCTAGATACGAATGTTCTTTCTTACGGCGCTTTAATTAAAGTATTAAAACCTGCTGTACGTTTAGGGGTTGATATAGTACAATTGCGAGACAAAAATGGCAGCGCTCGTGATGTTTTAGATTTTTGTCAGAAGGCTAAAAAGATTGTAGCAGGGCAGGCATTGTTCATTGTTAATGATCGGGTTGATTTAGGTATTCTCTCCGGTGTGGATGGGGTGCATTTAGGGCAGCAAGATATTCCATATTCTCAAGCTAGAAAACTATTAGGACCAAGAACGATTATTGGTGTTTCGTGTCAAACATTAGAACAAGCCAGCACAGCTCAAAAGCAAGGAGCTGACTACATAGGTTTTGGTTCCGTGTTTAAGACTCAAACAAAGCCTGATCGTCAACCGATGGATTTGGAACTACTTAAGAGCGTTATTAAAACTATTAAGATCCCCATTTTTCCTATAGGGGGCATTAGTCAGAAGAATTTGAATCAATTGACAAAGCTTGGCGTCAGACGGGCAGCGATTTGTAGGGATATATTGTTAGCAACAGATTTAAAAGAAGAAATTGGTTCTTTAAAGAATATTTTGCGGGGGTAATTCAGTGGTAGAATGCTAGCTTCCCAAGCTAGCTACGCGGGTTCGATTCCCGTCCCCCGCTTTTTTAATTTTAGAAGAAAAATGAAGATAATGAATCTTAAACGACTAATCTTTGTCTTACTTGCTGGTTTTCTAGCAGGTTGCGCCACAACTGAATATAAACCCCTTCCTGAACCACCAACTAAAGTAGAAGTGAAGAAGCCCGAAGGGATCTATCATAAGGTCCAGAAGGGGCAAACCCTTTGGCGTATTGCTCAAGCTTATAATGTTGCGGTTGAAGATATTATAGCGGCTAATAATATTCCTAATGCAGCAGCTGTTGAAGTAGGTCAATTGTTACTTATTCCTGGGGCTAAGCAAACTAAAGATATGACAGTCGAACACCCAACTGATGTCAATAAGGATGAATTTAGTTGGCCACTGAGGGGAAAGATTATTTCATTTTATAACGATCGCCATGGAGAGGGCATTAACCGAGGGGTTGATATTGAAGCTAATGATGGGGATGTAGTTAAAGCTTCCCGCGATGGTCAAGTTGTGTTAGCAGATTATATGAGCGGTTATAATCGGACAGTTATGGTTGACCATGGGGATGGATTTACATCAGTGTATGCGCAAAACCGAAGAATATTAGTGAAATTAGGGGATCATGTATATAAAGGAGACCCTTTATCGGAAGTAGGTTTAGTAACCAATAAATGTTTTTTGCATTTTGAGATTCGAAGAGGTAAAGAAGCCACTAATCCATTATATTATTTGCCATGACATTAACAGATTCTGACTATAACTTTTTTGGTAGACGACAAGTTTTAGATATTTTAAATAAACGCGTCCTTGGACTGAAAGACGGCTATCGCCAGAATTTGGCCCTTTTAGGCAGCCGTTATGTGGGCAAGACGGCTTTAGTACAACGTTTCTTGATGGATTTCGAAGAGAAAGATGTTGTCGTTCTTTATCTTGATTTAGAATTCCGTGATTTTAGTTATTTTGCTCAGCAATTTAGCAAAGGGATATTGTATTATTATCTTAAGAATCAGGGCCTGCCGCTTCAAGAGGATTTAAAACTTCTTTGTGAATCTTGTCGCACATTGATCCCAAACACAACAATAGCAGTTGAGGCGATCCAAACGTTATTGAAAGAAAATAAAACCAATGAAGTTTATGTGGCGTTGCTTAATTTACCTGAAATCTTCTGCCAGGAAACAAAGAAATCTTTTGTTCTTATCTTAGATGAATTCCAAAATTTAGAGAATTTTCCCGTCACCGATGTGTTTGTAGAATTGGGCAAACGCATTATGACTCAGAAACAATGTTTGTATATTACAACCAGCTCTCAGATGGAACATGCCAAAACTATTCTCTCCGAGAAGCTTTCTTTATTGTTTGGGAATTTCGAAGTCATTGAGGTTTTGCCTTTTGATTTACCAACAGCCCAAGGCTTGATTGATCATAATTTAGAGGGCATTAAAATTGGATTGTATTTAAAAAACTTCTTAGCAGATTTTACCGGTGGGTATCCGTTATATATTAATATGCTTTGCCAAGAGTTAATTTGTCTAACAGCTTTGCATCGGCAGGAAGAAATTTATGCGCCGATTATCACTCAAGCGATCGAGAACTTGGTTTTTAATCCCTGGGGTGTTATTAGTCGTCATTTCGAATTAATGATTAGTGATTTGCGTCGGGGGAAGACAACAGGAAGCTTGTGTTTGCTGCTGGTGGCTATTTCAGAAGGGAAACATCGTATAACTGACGCAGCATTATATTTAAACCTTAAGCCATCTCTGGTTACTCAGAGGATTAATAGTTTGCAGGAAGCAGATATTGTTGAGAAAAATGGCAACTATTACCATATTAAAGATAAGCTTTTCAAATATTGGATTAAGTATGTTTACCAGAGGCGGATGAAAGCCATTGATTTAGAACCTGGGAAAAGTCGAAAGAGCTTTAAGGAAGAGATTAATAAATCGGTTAATGAATTCCAGATGGTTGCCCGTAAGGACTTGTCTTTAAGAATGATGGATTTATTGCATAAATTTGATGAAGAAGCCTTTGAGCTTGGCGGGCGCAAGTATAAATTAGCGGCATTTAAGGATGTTGCTCCTTTGAAACTTCGCTTGGGAGCAGGTAATTTCTTAGATGCTCTTTTGGCAAATTCTATTGAAGGACAATGGCTTATTGTTTTGAAGAAAGATCCTGTGTTAGAGCATGACTTAAGTAATATTTCTGAAGAAATTAAGAAATTGTCTCCCCGTCCCGGTCGTTGTGTTTTGGTTTCATTAAGAGGACTGGATGAGTCTGCCAAGGTTCGAGCTTTGCAGGACAAGTGGTGGATTTGGAATGAAGGGGAAGTTAACGCCCTTATGCATTTATATGATGAACCTTACCTGACACGATGAAAATTGCCGTTATTTCCGACACTCACTCTTTACCCTTACCTAAAAAACTTCTCGATGCATTAACTCAAGTTGATCTAATTATTCATGCAGGAGATGTTTGCGATCCAGATACTTTTAAAATCCTCAAGCGCATTAAAGAGCTTAAAGCTGTACAGGGTAATATGTGTGATGTTCAGTTGAAAAACAAGCTGCCTTTGAAAGAGAGTTTTGAATGTGAGGGAGTATTAATTGGGGTTTATCATGGCCATGGGCCTTCTCAAGATGCTTTAATTAATGCCAAAGAGCAATTTAAAGATGAACCAGTTGATCTTATTATTTTTGGCCACTCTCATATGGCTTTCAAGAAAGAGATTGATGGGATCATGTTTTTTAATCCTGGTAGTCCTAATGATATGGTTAAGGCTAAGTTTTTCTCCTATGGCCTTATCGAAATCCGCAACGGAAAAATCAACGCAGAAATTATTAAGATTTAATT
>JBAXBI010000045.1:0-8769 GCA_037142055.1 Candidatus Omnitrophota bacterium
CCCTTTAGCTCCTGGATCTTTCCCCCCATGACCTGGATCAATGATTACTGTATGCACCTTTAAATGAGACGCCTCTCCTACAAAACCTAATCGGGAGCGCACCGCTCCAAAATTACCAATAACTTTTGATTCAAAATCATCCGGCACATAAATATTACTATTCACCCGTCGAATGGGGCTCCCTAAAGTAATCTTCTCTTGCCCGATTAAGATCACCGGACTTCCCACCAAAGCTTTCGCTTTATGGCCTTTATAATCTAAAAGAATCACTTGGGCGACCGAGTCAAACTGCCACTGAATATTATATTGTTTACAAATATCCTGCAAAGAAACGCCTGGAGAGACGACCGGGATAATGGGAGCTGTTTGACAACCAAACATCAACGAAACCGTCAATCCTAACAAAAAGAATCTTAAGAATCGTACCAGCTCAACTCTTGGAAGCCTTCCAACAGGTGTCATTGCGAACCTCGCTTTTCGTTTGGTGAAGCAATCTTTTTAAAAGGATTGCTTCGTCGCTGAAAAGCGCTCCTCGCAATGACACAATAGTCATCTTCCAAACATCGAACTAATACTAAAGCTTTCTTCATGCAAACTTTCTATTTTTGATCTTCTGTCAGTTACTCTACAGAGTTGAAATGCATTGTTAAAAAAATAATGGTTTCAGTCTTTTGCATCAACTTCCCTTGTTTATGAAACACTAATCCCACAATAGGCAATTCCCCTAAGAGCGACAGCGGGAATTTATGCGTTTTAGTTATTTCTTCCTCACGCATAAGGCCACCAATGACCACTGTATAATTGTCTTTCAAATCCTCTTCCGTCCGACTCTTTAAATTTCCTACCGTCGATTTATTGTTATCTCTAAGAAGAATATTAACTGCTGGATCAATCTTAAGCTTAAGCTCCCCCGCTGGCGAATTATTCCACATTAAATCCAAATGAATGGCAGGCAAAATTTTAGGATCAAAGGAAACGTCAACGGTCTTAGATTCGTTTTTATTAAGAACCATCAAAGATAAATCATTTTGACTGACATGCCCTACCGTATCTAGTGCATCAAGAAGAACTGCAAAATCTTCACTAGAAACCTCTCCCACGCTAAGTTTATATCTCTTATCAACCCAAAGTGGGTCATCTTCTTTTTTTAATTGAATACTATGAAAATCTGAAACAATCGCCTCCCAATCCACTCCTTGACGGTGTTCATCATTGAGCACGATTTGTATGACCTTAGCTTCGATCGTCACCATTGGGTTTTGTGAGGAGACATCTGAGTTTGAAGTGTTTTGAGCAAAGCCTTTTAATGGCATCAATAACACTATTATAAGTAGAATTATAAAACGCATAAGTCCTAGAATATTAAATTTTATGCCATTTCGCAATGAAAAATCCTTCCATTCGACCATCGGGTATTATTCTCCGTTGGAAAAGCTCTTGCATACCTTCAGATTTACGAGCAAACCATTCCACAACTTCTTCATTCTCTTCAGGAGCAAAAGTGCACGTGCTATAAACTAAAACGCCCCCGGGTTTAATCAATCGGCTAGCATTAAGCAAAAGACCTTTTTGTTTATGCGCCATCTCTTTAACTTTACGCAATGACCAGTAGGCATATGTTTTAGGATCATCTTCTTTAAAGCGTCCTTCAGCAGAACAAGGAGCGTCAATTAAGACACGATCAAAAAGGCTGTCCTTTACCCTGTAACGGCGGCCATCCGTCATAGTCAATTTTGCACTTGCCCCCGTTAAACTCAAAACGCTCTTTAGCCTATAAAACCTTGTGCGGATTGGTTCATTAGCCACTAAAAAGCCTTCATTATTCATATGAGCGGCGATTTGGCTAGTTTTACTTCCAGGAGCTGCGCACAAGTCTAACACAGATTCACCCGGTTTTGGATCTAATTCAATCACCGGCTGCATACTTTCTAATCCTTGGGCATAAAGGAGACCTTGAAGAACCAACGGCGAATCAAAAACACTACGCGCCTTCTCAATAGAAACCCTTAAAGCTGTTTTATACTCATCAACCACCTCAAAAGTTATCCCCATACTCTGAAGCTGGGAATGTATTTCAGGCACAGTCGTTTTAAGGGTGTTAATACGAAAGTGGGTATATTTAGACGGTTTACCAAAATGTTCCATCCCCTGCGGGGATAAAACATCTTGTAAACGTTTAAGAAAGATTTCATTCATAGTTTTATTGAAAAATATCTTATAGAAATATAACAAAGTTGTTCGCTTATAGCTAATAGTATATACTTTTATTGAACTATGCATAAACGTTGCTCAATCCATCGGGGAACAGGTCATGTATAAACATTGTACCTCTATAGTTGATACTAGAATCCATTGCACGCCTAATCCTTCTTGCGCTCTTACATGCGTCGGGAATCTTCCTACTGACAATAGTGGCAACCCAAACGTCTCTGCTTGTCCTGGCGCCACGGATAACCTTACTCATAATTGGCCGATTATTCTCTCAAGTAACATAAAAGAATTGCCTTATAAACTTTCTTAGGATATACTTTCATTAAATACTATGAATAAACGCGGCCAATCCATCATTGAGTATTCCCTCCTAGCAATCCTAATCATTGTCGGCATAATCTATATGGGGCCCTATGTTATTCGCTCAATCAACGCCCACTTTAAACTCTGGCAAGAATCTATTGATGATACCACCAATGACCGAATGCTTGATGTTCCTACAAACGTTATAGCCCCCACTTGCTCTTGCGGTGCAAAAACTTTTGCTGGTTGTGGAAGCCAATGGCAACGGGCTAACCAAAACTGTGCTCCTGATGAACACTACTGGTATACACCCTGTACTCCTTCAACGTGCGGATATGGCCTGGCTGGTGGTTTCGATGAAGGATGTTCACCTGATTCTGATCCTGCCGTCATTAGTTCTGGTCAACCACCCTGTTGCGACATCTATACAGCCTCAAATCCTAAAGTTTGTGGATCGGTTCATCTTCCCTATGTTGGCTTCTCGAGAACTCCTCCTAATGCTAATGGAAGTGTCGAAGTTTCTCCTCATAATGTTAATGATGATTCGACTTATTGCTATTACGGGGAACAGGTAATGTACAAACAATGCACCTCTACTGATGCTAATAGAATCCATTGTAAGCCTAACCCTGCTTGTAATCCTACATGCGAAGGGAATCTCCCAACGGACAATAGTGGTAATCCTGTTGCTTCTCCTTGTTCAGGCGCGACTACTGGCCTTACTCATGATTGGCCAGTTGTTATTACACAAACTTGTCCTAGCTCATCTCCTAAATGTTATTACTCATGTAAACCCGGGTATGTTCCTCAAACAGGTGTTACTGGAGTTATCACTTGCGCTCCCTGCTCAATAATTTCTTGTACTCCAACTTCGGTAACACCTGGAGGGAGTTTGACTGGTGGTAAAACCTGGGGAAATTTCTTGCGAAACTACGCGATGTGGATAGCTCCTGCAGGTGATGACCATGTTCTGGGAGATTTGCCAGCTACATTTACCAGAAATATCTCTATCCCTGCGACCGACGTCTACACAATTCGTTTTGCGGTTGATGATAGAGGAAGTGTTGACATTGATGGAAAAACCATATGCTCCTCTTTTGGAAACTTTTCTCCAAACTTATATACTGATTGTTCTGCCTCTCTTACAAAGGGTGATCATACGATCATCCTAAGTGTTACCAATCTTTCTGCTGATGGGATCACCTGGGCTAAAAACTCCGCAGCTGTGGCTATTCAAATAGGTAATAAATCAGGCGCAGCATTTACAGCCTTATCCCCTGCCATTGACACAAGCACCTCCCAACTAAGCGAATGGGCTACTAGCCTTCAATGCTTTAACGGCGAATCTTGGGATTGTAGTAACCCTAGTAGTGCAGGTTGTTCTAATTCGCCTCCCACGGCCATGAGCTGTTCAGAAAGATTCACTGTTGCCCCTGTAGCCGTTAACTGTTCAGCAGCAGCAATACCATCAGGATGTTCCTGTACATCATCTGGCAGCAACCCAACAATTACAACCCTTACCTGTAGTTTTATTTCTTGCAATAATGTAAGAATTTCATCCGCATCTATCACTGGACCTAACTGCGCTAGTGGATGTACTGTAGCTGACTGCACCACCAATGATGGTACTCCAGGAATAACCCCGTGTTTTGTAACAGTCCAATACTAATTTCTCCCCATGCGAACAAACGACAAGCCTACTGATCTATTCGCCGGCACTGATAATCTTTCGTTAGACAAAAGAAAATTTGAGCCATCTCAAGAGGAGATTGAACGCGTCTGTAATTTCTTTTCAATTGGAAAACTGAAATATTTTGAGAAAGAAAAAGATATTATCGTTTCCCATTCTAATTTCTTTATATTCGTAGCAACAACTCATGGACAGTTTGCACTAAAATTCTATCCAACAGATGCTGTCAAAACAATTGCAATTGAATACGCCATTAATCGCTTCTTAATCAGCCATTATTTTCCAACGCCTATCATGTACACTGGCCAGGGGGCTAAACCCTCTTACGTCAGCAATGACCGGCTCGCCACCTGTTTTTCTTATATCAACGGAGCTCAAGTCTGGCAACAGATCAAAAAACGGAACACTATTTACCAAATCAACGCCACCATAGTTTCTCTAAAAAATATCCTATTGTTGACAAAAGGACGTATCCCTTTCTTAAAACATGAAAGTTTTACAAAAACAATCACGACTCTTGTCCAGACCTCTCAAACTATATCTGATTATGATCAAAAGATGCTTATTGAAACTTCCCTGCAGAATGCTTGCCAAACATACAAAAGCTATCAAAAATTATTTACACGCCAATGGCTTCACAATAATACAACCCTAACCAACTTTCTCATCGATAAAAACACCGTCTATACCCTTGATCTATCCCATATCCGAGAAGATTACATTCTATCCGATCTAGCAAGCCTGATCATTTCCTGTCTATTTCTTAATATCCCCTCAGCTACAATTAAAACTATTATCAAAGATTACTTCTATCAACATAAAATGGCAGACAATTTTCTTCCAGTACTTAACACATTAATTACGGTGGGGCTAATCAAAGAATACCTAAAGAATATCCAACGTGAAAGAACTATCGAAATTTCTACCTACCCGCAGGATATTGTGCGCCAATATATATGCCAACTCTCAAAACATAAAAAAACCATTATTGCAGCATTGAAAAAGAAAACAATACCCTAAGATTTATTGTATAATTAGGACAATAGAAGTCTACTAAATTGAAAACTCATATCGAGTTAATGTAAATTAAGTTGGCACTTCTATTAAATTATTCAATTATAATTTACGAAATACTTTTTTAACTGATCAGCGTTTTCCTGAACACATGACAAATTTTAACCTATCCAAAACACTAATTAAAGAAATATCGACAAATCAGCCACCCGCTTCACCTCTTATGGCGATCATCCACATCACAAATAGTTGTAATTTGCAATGTGAATTTTGCTGGCACCATTCCCCTCTCCAAAAGTCACACGTCAAACCTCTTTCCCTTAACTTGCCTATACTTGTTTCCATGTTCAAAGATCTCGCCGCAATGGGAACCAAAGAAATCTGCCTTAATGCACAAGGAGAACCCTCGAGTCACCCCCAATTTGCTGAAATCGTGAATACCATCAAAGAAACTGGCATGTCATTGAAAATCCATACTAACCTCGCTCTGTATTCTCCTAAGATAATCTCTGCATTTGAACGGGCAGATCATTTGGTAATCAACCTTTCAGCTGTTGATGAAAAATCTTATCGTAAAATCCATGCCCCTTTAAATAAACATTCATTCAAAAATGTTTTAAAGAACATCTCACATATTGTCTCTATTAACAAACGCTTCGGGAATCCGCATTTTGAAATTATTTATATTATTACAAAAAATAATTTCCGCCAGATCGGACAGGCAATAGAATTAGCCCGCTCTAACGGAATTCCCTCAATTTCCTTTAAAATCTTGCAAACAACCTCTTCTACTCAAAAACTTCATTTCAATCACCAACAACGTATCCATTTCCTCAAAGATATTGCCCTCCTGATGCGACAATCTACTGGCATACGCACTAATCTTAAAGACGTATTTGATGAATTCTTTACCAAAAGAAATGTTTCCATCCCTTTTGAACATTGCTATATCGGATGGCTGACCATTTATATCAAACAAAATGGAATCGTAGGATTATGCTGTCAAAATGGCAGACTAACAATCGGTGATTGGAGAGAAAACACACTTCGCGAAATATGGAATGGATCACGGGCACAGCAATTACGATTGCTAGCAAAAGATCATTTACATTTAAAAAGCCCCTTTGGGGATACCTGCCAACACTGCTGTTACTCTATAACCAATGCTAATATAGAAAAGATGTTGGCCAGAATTCCACATCAGCCTTACTCAATAGCTGCAACCAAAAAAATTAGACTTATCCAAACCTAGTTGCTTTCTTAAAAATTTCAATTAAGCAAATCAGTAAAAAATCATTTATATTGCTGAAGAGGGGTTACTTCGTAGGGTTTAAACCGACGCTTAAGGACACTCGCGACAATTTTCAGCTTACGAAGAAACTCTTGTGAATAATATTTAGACGTAAAATCATCAATATTATAACCA
The DNA here is from genome assembly GCA_037142055.1 of Candidatus Omnitrophota bacterium. GTDB lineage: Bacteria > Omnitrophota > Gorgyraeia > Zapsychrales > Fredricksoniimonadaceae > JACQCF01. The sequence continues at coordinate 6,645 of JBAXBI010000045.1, forward strand.
TCCATCCACTGTTTATCATCAACTAAGCCCCTGCCCTTAGCTTTATCATAAATGTCTGATCCCGAATACATATGAAATATAATCGGATTACAAAAAACACCTTTTCGCAGCTGATGAATATAGCTTAATGTTTCTTTAAGAGTATTATCGTTTTCACCGGGGAAACCCAGAATAATCTGACATTTTATTTCAATACCAAGATCGTGAGCATAATTAACTGTCTCGAGTGCCTGGGCCCCAGTATAATTTTTTTTCATTAATTTAAGTATTTTACTTGAAAACGATTCAACGCCAAAAACAATACGCCGACAGCCCGCCTCCCACATTCTTTGCAAAAGTTCTTTATCCACACGGTCGACCCTCGTATCGCAACACCATTCAATTTGTAAATTAGCCCGATGAATTTCTTCGCAAAAAAACACTACACGTTTCCTATCAACTGAGAAAGTAAGTTCATCAAAAGAGAATTTTCGCACACGATATTTCTTCTGACACCAACGAATATCTTCGATAATTCGTTGCACACTTTTAACCCTGTAGCAATGCTGCCAAAAACGTCCGCTTGAACAATACGTGCAGTTATAAAAACAACCTCGTCCTGTGTGCAATGGCCACCATTTATTAACAAAATCAAAGTCTCTAGAAATATTTTCTCCTAACAAATGATAGGACAATTTAGGCAATTGATCACAATTAAGAATTGCGGATCGATCAGAAGAGCTCATTACAATCCCACTTTTTCTAAATGTTATTCCTTTTATACCTGTATTAAGATCATTAATATTCTCTAATATTTCAGCAAGCGTTTCCTCCCCTTCCCCACGCACTACAACATCAACCTGAGAAAAATTATCCAAAATATCCCTATGGTAAAGTGTCGCTTGTACACCGCCTAAAATAACATAAATACTTTTATCGGATTTCTTAATTAAATCAGCCAAAGCTATACAACTCTGCAAATTAGCACAATCACAGGTCATACCAACAGCAGCAATTTTATTTCTTTTTATAAAAGCTAGTATTTGGGAAATACTGTAAGGGAATTTTTGATATATATCAGCTCTCAAACCTCTAGCTTCCAAAAAAGAAGCTAGCAGCAATTGGGTCATTGGGAAAGGATTACTTCCCCACCCCCTTGTCAAAGATACTGGAGGATACGTCAACAAGATCGAAGGTTTAATTTCCTTTAATATTTTTTCAAACATGCGAATAATCTAACTTAAAAGTAAAAAGAAATTAAACAGTAGAAAGGTATTATTTAATAGCTAAAAAACCTTCAAAGCATACATATTTCATAATCGTCATAATATCCACAAAACCTGCCCGTTTTAATAAATCATAATTACCCTGAGTTGAGAATGGCTCGAGAACACCTTTCAAACTTCGAGTTTTCCCAATAATTTCTTCCGAGGAATAGCCCTGATCAATCTTATAATCTGTATAAACAGCTGTCATCATATCTTGAAATCTCGCATCTGGACTACGAACTTTCTAAAACAGAATAAAAACTCCTCCCCAATTCAATGATTGAAAAATACGGTCAATCAAGACTTGTCTATTTCTTGGTAAAACAAATTGGACACTATAATAAGCGAGAATTAAATCTGCCTTTTCAAATTCAACATCCATAACATCTGCTATTTTAAATGAAACGTTCTTCATATTCTGACAACGTTCTTTAGCTTTCTTAATCATTGATTCTTCAACATCAACTCCAATAAATCTTGTTTTTCTATGTTCATTACGTTTGGCAAGATCATAGATTAAGGCTCCAGTAGAACAACCTAATTCATAACATACAGACTCATTATTAATAAAGAAATCGGATACCTTTGTGACCAGATCATGCCCGACTTTATATAATGTGACCGATTTAAAGATATGCTCATCACTTACATCGCCACCAAATGTCCATCTTGCATTTTTAGAAACAATCGAATCACCAATATTTTCCATATTTTTACCTAGTTTCTCACCATAAGCTATAAACGCTCAAGATTACGACCTTTTCATAATACTTTGATATAGTATACTATATTTCACAGCTAAAAACGATTCAACTTCAACATACGCATTGCCTCACATTAAATGTTACCGAGGCTTCATAAAACCTGATTCGTTGACT
>JBAXBI010000046.1:0-8639 GCA_037142055.1 Candidatus Omnitrophota bacterium
ACCGATAATCAACGGAGATCCCACTCGTGCGGCAATCAACATGTCTGGATGATTCTTACTTATAACTCCGATAGCAAAAGCGCCAGTAAGTTGGGCAATGGCCTTCTCTACGGCTATTTTAAAATCGCCCTTATACAAAACAGAAATCAAATGAGCAATGACCTCTGTATCTGTTTGTGATACAAAGCGGCACCCTTGTTTCTTAAGTTTTTCTTTAAGATGTCCATAGTTCTCAATAATACCATTATGAACTACAGCTATGTGCTGAGCATTATCGGTATGGGGATGGGCATTTTCGTCACAAGGAAGTCCATGTGTAGCCCAACGCGTATGTGAGATACCAATATTAGAAAAAGGCAACGGATTAAAACGCAACTGTTCTTCTAGATTCTTAATTTTACCTTTGGATTTCCGAACGACGAGATGGGCTTCATGATCTAAAAGGCCAACGCCACTAGAGTCATACCCGCGATATTCTAACCTTTTAAGGCTTTCTAAAAGGATGGGACTTGCATCATGATTTCCAATATATCCGATGATACCGCACATAGATAGGATAAGGCGCTAGACGCTAGGCATCAGTTGAAAGTTCTTTAGAAAAACTAACAACTGACGCCTAGTACCTAAAACCTACGCAGAAGGTTTGATATTAATGAACGTCACTACCCGATCGTAACTGCTTTTCTTGCGGGTAAAATAGACCTCCCCGGCAACAGCTGCGGTTAGAGAGCTTCGACCAATAACATTAAGGCCTGGTTTCCATGTTTGTCCCTGACGGGTCAAAATAGTTCCAGCTTTGACTTGTTGTCCACCGGAGACCTTAATGCCCCCAGTTTCACAATAATATTTACTCGAAATACCACCTACACGACCACCCATAATAATTCCTCCTAAAAAATCATAGGGGCGCAAAACTTAAGCGCCCCTACTAAATTTGAAGGCCATAATATACAATAAAGCCTATTCTTTGCCAAGGGAAATTATTTGCCGGCAAGAATCTTATCAATTTCAGTTTTATACCCATTTAAATCACGAGCCATAGTCTTTTTACCATTAAGGAAAAATGTCGGTGTTCCCTGAACATCCACCTGACCACCTAAAGCTATGTCATCGTTGATACGTTTTTCATATTCAGCATCTTTATTTTTTACATCCTTGGTAAGTTTCACGTAGTTAAGCTTAAGAGTTTTAGCGTATTCTTTTACTTTAGCGTCTGAAGCATCTGCACCATTTTGTAAAAGCAATTCTACCATTTCAAAATATTTTCCTTGTTCGTTAGCGGCTAAAGCTAATTTTGCCGCTGGACGAGCATTAGGATGAAAACTTAGAGGAAAATTCTTTATCACAAATCTGATTTTACCAGGATATGCTTTTATCACCTCATTAATTTGTGGATAAAAACGAGCACAGAATGGGCATTGGAAATCAGCAAAATCAACAATCGTAATCGATGCATCTTTTTTACCATTCACAGGTGAAGAACCGATATCGATCGTATACGTTTTGTTGAAATCTTCCTGTGGTGGTGCTGGGGGTGCAAAAGAGGGACGAGCAGGCCCCATCTTACTTTGCAAAGAAACCAATTGGCTTTCGATTCCGGATAACTTACTCATTACCTGACTATCCCCTTGACCAGAAGAGCCCACTTTCTGCAAAATTACTCTTTGAGTTGATTCAATAAGGCTTAATCGTGTCGATATTGGAGATATCGCCATCTGCATAGTATTGTTAATCCCTACCAACAAGGCTAATCCAGATAAAGCACCTATAAGAACCACTAACACAACAGCTAATAAATTATTTTTCATATTATCCTCCTTAAGAATATTAAATAATATTATATACTAACTCAAAATAAAAATTGCCACAATAAAAATACACTTTTTATAACAGAACATTTTAAGATTATAAATTAACCTTGGCGTAATGTTCTACCATCCACTTAAGATCATCCCATCGAGTGCGATTGCGGCAACCAAAAACATCCACGATAAGAATTTCATTCCCTCTTTTTAAATACCCTACGAAACATGATTGAGCCTGTTTGGTGTATCCTGTTTTACCTAACACATCTTGTTTCCAATCAAGAAACAATGCCTTATTATGTGATTTTAAAAAATGTCGTCTCCCATCCTTTGAATAAATAATTCGATATCGAAAAGTTGTCGCTGATTGAAAAAAAGGATTCTTCAGAGCTTCTCTTAGAATGATTGCCATATCCATGGCTGTTGTATACTGCTTACCTTGTGAAGGAAGGCCATGCGGATTAGCAAAATGAGTGTTGCGAGCTCCCAATTCCAAAGCTTTTTGATTCATCATATCAACAAACTTTTCTTGGGTCCCTCCCACAGCCTCAGCTAATACTCCGGCCGCATCATTGGCAGATTTTAACAAGCACGCATAAACCAAATCTCTGACAAGATATTGTTCCCCAGGTCTAAAATCTAACTTCGTGGGAGCTACATCCGTTGCTCTTGCGCTTACCGTAACGTACCCATCCAATGGTAATTTTTCAAGCGCCAACATCACAGTCATCACCTTAGTAGTACTGGCTGGATAAATTTTCGCTTGCGCATCCTTACTAAAATAAACCTGGTTACTGGTAATGTTCCATAACAATGCTGATCGAGCTGTAAAATACGAAGTAGCTTTAGCCACCTTACGATGTTTTCTGTGATGAGAAAACCACGCTTGCGCCGGAGTAGCTAGAGAAACCCCTAAAAAAACTATTAAAATTATTCTTACTATCTTTGACATGGCCTCAACTATAAAACACCTCTCCTACAAACACAAGTTTTTCTATAAAGATTTTCTATCTTATGATCGGCTTGTCACTAGAGCCGCTTGATAGACTAATTCCAATGCTTTAGCAACACCTGCGGTTGGCATAAGCATGGTACCTTCTGCCAAATTTATACGCCAACCATCGCCACTATTGGAGACCACTATGCGGATGTTCTGTAAAATATGCTCATCATGAACCAGAAGATGTAATAACGCTACCTTTTGGATAGGATCAAACAACAAATCTTTATAAATTACCGCTATACCTGCTGACGAAAATGCCTCCATATGAAAATTCTGTGGATCAAACTGCTCTAACTTATAATGTTGCAATGTCGCCTCCTTCTTTTGAACGATATCGATCTCTTGCCGTTTAGTCAACAGAAGCTCAAAGAATTCCTTTTGCCCTCCTTCCACCCATTTACGCTCAAACTTTGTATCGTAACTGGCGGCTATCCGTTTTAACTGCTCTTCAAATCCAGTGCCTGGAAGTTGCTCCTGTACCCAATCGATATAAGGATAATGATCCGTAACAATCTTTAAAACTCCACCTTCCTTTAACCGATTATTAACTATTTTTAAAAACTCCGTCGTAAAGAGTCTGTGCTTAATATCGGACTTCTTCGGCCATGGTGGAGGGTATAGGCAATGGATATACTGAATGGACTGGGGAACAAATAAATAATTAAACGCCACACGGACATCCAAACGCATCACACGAACGTTCCCATGATTATCACGACTTATTTTACGTAAAGTTCTCTGAATCCGTTCGCAATACTCCTCAAACCCAACAAAATTGGTTTCAAGACGATCTTTAGCCAAACGTGCCAGGTATTCCCCATTACCAAAACCAATTTCCACCTCCAGAGGTTTCTGATTACCAAAAATCCGCTCCCAATCAAATGGATGTGGCTGTGCCCTATAATCTAAAAATGGTTTCAGGGAAATATACAATGGCTTCATGAAGGATTTTTAATACTGAGGCTTTTAAGGTAGTCCCACCCTTTGGCAACTAAAATACCTTCATGAAAAATTAAAGGCATCAATTCATCATTGCTAAGAATTCCATCCGATTGTCGGCTGGAACTGGCATAGTACTCAACAGCGTACTGTCCATTTTGAGTTTTTATTTCTTCTGTCTTATAAGGGTTGGCAATAGTCAAAGGTTTGTAATCGCCAAAGGATGCTTTAAGGACTACTGCTTCATCAGATAAAGGCTTTTGATAGGCATAGCCTATAATAATGGTATCCCCCATTATTTGGTGCACCTGCGTCTGCTTCATCCCGATCTCTACCTGAGCAAAGGAAGATTCATTGAGCAAAAAAGTCTGTTGGGTAGCTGCTGCAACAGGATTATAAACTTGACTGGTTGCGCACCCACCTGCTAAAACTACTAGAGCTAATAACAATAAACTTTTCATAAGTTTGTTATTGTAATCAAAACTCTACATAACAGCAATTGATTTTCACATTCCAATAAATTCCGTTGTATGAAATATTTTTTTCGGCTAAATTAAGATCATGCCTTCCGTTGAGAATCTACTTTTTGCTGCTGGTTTACTCCTACTGCTAAGCACTATTATCTCTAAAATCTCCGATCGATTCGGCATCCCGGCTTTACTGCTTTTTCTTATCATTGGGATGTTAGCCGGGTCCGAGGGAATTGGTGGTATTTATTTTAACAATGCCCTTGTAGCTGAATCATTAGGTATTGTCGCCCTTATGTTTATCCTTTTTGCCGGTGGATTCGACACTCCTTTAAAAGATATTCGACATATTCTTGCACGTGGAATCGTACTTTCAACAATAGGAGTCATGTTAACCGCCTTTGTTGTGGCTGTAGCTGCTGTCTTTTTACTTAAATTCTCTTGGGCAGAAGGACTGCTGCTAGGAGCCATTGTTTCCTCAACTGATGCAGCAGCAGTCTTTAGTGTTTTACGTTCTAATCGAGTCAGCCTACGCGGAAAATTAAAACCTCTAATTGAACTGGAATCTGGCAGTAATGACCCTATGGCAGTTTTCCTAACCTTAAGCATTATCCATCTAATCAAACATCCTTCCACCTCTACCATGGATCTATTACCTTCCTTTATCTTAGATATAGGAGGAGGACTTTTTATAGGATGGCTGTTTGGTCGAGGAATCATCATTATCATCAACCGAGTTAAATTGGCCTACGAAGGTCTTTATCCTGCTCTTTTATTTTCCCTAATCTTTCTTACCTACACAACAGCCCATGAAATCCAAGGCAACGGCTTCTTGGCTGTTTATTTGGCAGGTATCATTTCCGGAAATGCAAATCTCATCCATAAAAAGACTCTTAAAAACTTCCTTGAAGGATTCGCATGGCTGATGCAAATCGTCATGTTCTTAACCTTAGGGCTATTGGTGTTCCCATCTCATATTGTACCTGTTCTTGGCGTTGGACTTTTAATCTCCCTAGTGCTTATGTTTGTTGCTCGTCCTTTAAGTGTTTGGATGTGCTTGCTATTTTCTAAATTTAACTGGCGAGAAAAAACCATGGTTGCTTGGGTGGGATTACGTGGTGCCGTGCCTATTATTTTAGCTACTTTCCCATTATTAGCCGGTCTTCCTAAAGCTGATATGATGTTTAATATTGTCTTCTTTATCGTTTTAACTTCCATCCTCTTTCAGGGAACAAGCGTCCCCTTCATTGCTCGACAACTGAAAGTAGACGCCCCTTTAAAAAATAAATCTGACCACCCCATTGAATTAACTGACAATCAAATTATTCACGCCCAACTAGAAGATCTGATCGTCCCTCTTAATTCCCCCATCGCTGGACATTCCATTGTTGAGCTTGGACTCCCCTCACAATCTTTAATTGTTTTAATTTGTAGAGATGAAAAATTCTTCATCCCTAATGGGGCAACAACTCTCAATACAGGAGATATTCTCTGGGTCTTGGCAAGTAAAGTGGACTTAAAGAAAATGCACAAAATCTTAGGCCACAACAATCCATCTTAATTAAATCTTCGTCATCCAAGCATCTAACTTCTTATGCAGCACAGCAATGTCTTCTGGTTTTAATAATTTATCCAGCAACTCTCTACTTTCAAATGATTCCAAGCGATTATTATATTTACCCACCATAACAATATTGTGATCTGTGCGTTTATTGCGACGATTGGCAGAAACAATTAGAAGAAAATTATTCTTATCAAATTCCCCATCTACTGATGACACTGAAAAAGATACAAGCAAATCATCTTTAATAAAAAGAGGGATTGCCTGATCCGCTTGAAAAGAAATGTCATGAGATTTATCCTGAACAAAAGACAATGCATCCTGAACATTTATAATCTTATAATCAGTAAAATCTTGCAAGTTTCCATATTTTTGAAAACTAGGATCCATCAAATAAATCTTAGGCGTTAATTTATCCCTCATTAATAAAACAATATGATTAGATTCCTCCTTAAGAAAAAAGCCTTCTTCAGTAACCATTGCAAACTTAACATCATATTGGCTACTTAAAATAGGTTTAATTTTTTCATAAAGGTAGGTTGATAACTCCGCACAAAGCCCATAACGGCCCTGATCAAGAAGGATCTCCCCTTTAGCATCATACTGATGGATACTATGAAGCGTCCATTTACGTTTATTAAAATCAATGCTTAAAGCTATTTCAGGCTTAGTTATGATATGAAACGCTGAATATTCCAGCGAACCGAGGATTTTATTAATTTCTTCATAGTAAGGCAAATTCTTATTTCCAGAAGAATTTTCCAATGTGGAAAGATTCTTCAAATCTATAGAATTATCTGCTTGAGCTATAGGAGAAATTATAAAAATTAATAGAAGGATTATACAAATTCTTTTTACCAAAAAAATCTCCTTATAAGGATATTGTTATATTTAAGTTGTTATTATACCTTCTGAGGAAAAATTCTTTAAAGAATTCTAAAAAGAAAATAAAATTAAGGCAGTGGCGCTATTAAAATCTAAGCTCGTATTCTAAAATCCATTTTAATTCGCCTTCCGGCGCAGCTTTAGAAATGCCGAATAAATACCCTACATCATACTTAACATGCGGCATCAAATAGCCATAAAAAGCAGGTCCAACTTGATGGTTTTGCTCGTTATAAGACAACTTTCTTCGTATTTCACCAAAATCAATCCAATATTCAACCCCAGGCTGGAAATTCTTAGACAAACGATACCTGCTGCTCCATGCAAAACCTGCCGATGTCTGTTCAGTTGCCCCGCCGCCTACTTCTTTACTAAAAATAAGATTCGTAGTATGGGTAAACTTCTCTGTGGATTTCTCTAATAAAACCTTACCTTCAATCTTCCCTGGATCTTTTGCCCTTACAGGGATTTCATAGGCAAAATATATTCCTGCATCTAGCCAACATTGTCCTTGTTCTGTAAGTTGAAAGCGGTTTTCCCATTCTAAGTGAGTAAATTTCACGCTGGAAAAATTGACTCCCCCATCTTCATTTTCTTGGAGCAACCTTTCAAACTCTCCATAAAGTTCTGTAGCCCAACGGTCGGTTACTCCATAACCTATAGCATTTTTATACTCCTGGGCTGCATTTTTTTCCTTTGAATGATCTCTGTCATAGACTCCTGTTGTTTCAATTTCCAACTCTCCTTTTTCTACGATCGGAGAATACACATGTTTATCTGCATACGCTATCTGTGATACCCCAAATGTACAAACCAAACCAACAACAATTATAATAAGCTGTTTCTTAACGTTATCAGAAGCTACTCGCCCATAAACTTTTAACGCCACTGACATCCCTATGATCGTCAATAAGAAAGCTAAAAGTTGTATTCCTGATGGTCTTTCGCTATAGCCCACCAAAACATGCATAACCTTGCCTAAAACGCTGCTTTCCGACAGTAACCAAGAGGTATCCCACACCATTGTTACTAATTCAGGCACCTTGCCCGCCGCTGCTAAATAACCAAAGCCAGAAGCAACCATGCTTCCTACCAAGAATATCAAGAGCCAACTAGTGACTAAAAATATTTTTCTCATAGGAATTTGTATTAGCCCATAATAAATTGCTACGCCTGCTGCCGCCCCAGCACAGGTCCCGAGCAAGGCTCCTATTGTTAATTGATAAATTCTTCCACCTGTTACAATCGCACTATAAATAAACATGACAATTTCTGCTCCCTCACGCAACACAGCTAAACTTACAACCATGGCCAATGTATACATTGGCTTATGCTTAGTTTTTACTTCTTGACCGACTTTCTTAAAATGCTCTGTTAATTCCCGTCCATGACGACTCATCCACAAGACAGTCCATCCAATTAACAATGCTGCCGTAAATAGAATTACTGAATTCATAACTTCTTGCCCCACCCCTTCAAAAGCAGAAGAAATAGCATTAGCAAAAATAGCAATCAAACATGCTCCTGCCAAACCTACCAAAAGACCTACGCATACCCAAGGAGCACGTTTAGGCACCCCCCGTGTGGCAGCTAAAAGCACACTCACAATAAGTGATATTTCTAAAACTTCTCTGAATATAACGATCGCAATGGCTAACATATTATTGAACAACGATTTGCCCTTGAGCTGTGTTTTTATGAAACTCCCCGAAAAACCTATACACCCCTGGCCTTAACGGTCCGATAAAAATAACAACCTTCCCATTAGCTGCTACAACTTTTTCTCGATTGAGTTCGAAACTTTCAAATTCCTCAGGAGTTGAATCTTGATTTTCTATAAAAATCTTAACTTTTGTTTTAGAAGGAATGGTCAGTTGGGCTGGAGCGAATTTATGATCTTTTATTATAATAGCATGCGTATCCTGCTCCGCCCTCGCTAAACTCAACTGCCAAACAAATAATAAAACTATTAAAATATT
>JBAXBI010000047.1:0-8430 GCA_037142055.1 Candidatus Omnitrophota bacterium
CCAAATAGCTAATTTTAACCCAAAGGTCGTTGGTTCTGCATGAACGCCATGTGTGCGGGCCACACAAACCGTATCTTTATACTTCTTGGCCTTTTCTTTAATGACGAGCATTAATTTTTTAACATCAACAATAAGGATATCGCATGCTTCAACGCATTGAATCGATAATGATGTATCCAACAAATCAGAAGAGGTCATCCCCATGTGCAAATATTGCGCTTCTGGGCCTAAGTTCTGACCAACATTTTGAATAAAAGCTACCACGTCATGCTTGGTGCGCTCTTCTAAACGACGCACTTCTTCTAAATCAAATTTCGCATTCTTGCGGATCTTCTCCATCGCCTGCTTAGGGATCATCCCTAATTTTGTCATAGCCTCACAAGCTAAAATTTCTATTTTGAGCATTGTTTCCATTTTATGCTCATCCGACCAAATACGGCTCATTTTAGACAAGGAATAACGATCAATCATGGCATCTCCTTAAGATGGTTAATATGAAAATTTTAGTTAAGAAATACAAATTCAAACTCCTTAAAAAATGTTTCCAAGGAAGGAATAAAACGTGGTTAAAATATAGCAAAGAATCTAAGGAAGGTCAACTTAAAAAAGCGCTAGCAATATCAATAAAAATCTTAAACGCTTGATAATAAATAACTTACGTTCTTATAAAAAATTACTTCTTATCGTCAATTTCAGGGAATTTCTCTTTCAGATATGTTACACCAATAGTAATGCTTTCTTTCATGACCTCCCTAATGCCTGAAAACAATTTCTGGCCATGCTCAGAAGAATAAAAATCTATATATACTTTCAAATCTTCCGATGTAAAATGTTTATCATACAAAGGGATCAGTCTTTCAATTATTTCATCTATCTTAAACCTTTCACGAATCTTCGAAACTTCCTCAGGTTTTTGTTTGGCTGCAGTATTGAGCATTATATTAAAATTCGTAATCATTGCTTTTCGCGTTCCGAAAACTTCAATAAATTTTAAAATCAATGCCCTCTTTTCAACAGGGTCATCTATAACCAAATCGGGACTTGTCTTGACAGGACTAAGAGTCGAGACAAGAGCCGGCTGAGAAGAGACTGCAGGCTTGGGAACGACAGCTGGAGCCACCAATAATTGACCATCAATGTCTTTAATCTCATCCACATAATACGTCATTGTAAGACCATTTAGATCAACTTTTACGCTTTGGGCGTCCTTTTGCAAAATTTTAGCAATTATGCTTCGCCCATCTTTAAAATTGATCTTTTCAGCAAAAACGGTGGAGCTGACTAATAAAAAACAAATAATATACAAAATAGATTTCATAAAATTATCTCCTTATTAAAAATCATTCTAAAGCGAAGTTAAATTTAAGCAATCAAGAAAGTAAAGTTTTATTGAGCTCAATGTTCTTGTGTGTTACGATACCGGCTATGATTGAACAATTACGAAAAAATATCGATGTTAGTTTAGCATCTTTTCTTCAAACCGTTAAGAAAGACTACAAACTTCATCTTGTTTCCCCTCTCTTATTTGAAAGTATCTGTGAATTTACTTTACGCGAGGGAAAACGATTACGCCCTTTATTGTTAATTCTTACCTATAAGGCCTATTCCTCTTCTCAAAAAAAGGTCTCTAAGGAACTCTATAACGCCTCAACCTGCATGGAATTCCTCCATAATTTCATGCTTATTCACGATGATATCATTGATTGCTCTGATCTTCGTCGCGGAAAACCCACTTTACATAAAATATTAGCAAACACAACGCCCAGCGATAATCCTGAAAAATTAGGTATCGATCTAGGAATTGTTGCAGGCGATATTATCTACGCCCTTGCCATCGATGCTTTCTTATCAATTAAAGAACCTCTTGATCGCAAAGAACGTGCGCTCAAATATTTTATTCAAACAGCAGCATTTACTGCCATGGGAGAATTTATTGATACTGTTCATGGTGTCAAAGGGATCGATGAAATTACTGAAAAAGACGTCTTTCTTAACTACACCTTAAAGACAGCCCGTTACACTTTCGATTGTCCGATGGTTACTGGCGCCATTTTAGCGGGAGCTCCTGAGAAAGACATCAAGAAAATTTCCGAATTTGGAATCTTGATCGGTCAAGCCTTCCAGGTCCAAGATGACATTATTGGAATCTTTGAAACAGAAAAGAATATTGGTAAATCTATCCTTAGCGATTTAGCAGAGGGCAAGAAAACCATTCTCGTCGTCCATGCCTATAGAACTTTAAAAGGCGCCCAGCGAGAGAGATTCTTAGAAATATTTAATAAGAAAACTAAAACACTTAAAGATTTAGAAGAAGTGAAAACTATGTTCGTTGAAGCAGGAAGCCTTGCCTATGCTCTAGAAACCGTCCAAACCCGTCTAGTTAAAGCCCAAAAAATTTTATCGAAACTAAAAATGGATGAAGTCTTTCGCCGACAAATCGAAGAATCCTTGCTTAAGCTTTTCTCCCACAGTCAGAAAATTGTAGATCTATACCAATCGCACAGATAACTCATCTAAAACAAGCTGTCCCTTAGCCGTTACTTTCAGGCGCGAATTTTCTTCTATTAAGAACCCACTTCTTAACAAATCATCGACCGCACCTCTTTTATCCGATGGGATCAATGCTACATCAACACCTTCATTCATTCTAAGTCCAAATAAAACCTTCTCTATAGCCAAAGTTTTCGAATCAAGATCCTCATAGCCTTCAATAGCATCACCTTTCATAAGATACTCTTGGAACTTTTCTTTATTCCAATAACGTCGACCTCCTTCAAACCCATGCGCTCCCATCCCTAAGCCAATATACGCACCGCCTAGCCAATAGTTTCTATTATGCACGGACTGATAACCTTCTTTAGCAAAGTTACTCACCTCATATTGCTCAAAATAATATTCCTTAAGAATAGAGATCACATTTTGATAATCATTGGCTAGTTTATCATTATCATCAAGCTTAAGTGTTTGCGTGTAGAAACGACTCTTAGGTTCAATCGTTAACGTATACAGCGATAAATGTTCACTCCCTAAAGAAGCGATCGAGCGAACATCTTTTTCTAATTCCTGATTAGTTTGCGATGGAAAAGCATACATCAAATCTAAATTAATATTATTAAAACCAGCTTCTCTCAAAACGCTATACGCCACCTTGGCTTGCATCGCATTATGTCTTCGTCCTAAGAATTTTAAATACCGATCATCTAATGACTGCACCCCTAAACTTATTCGATTAAAGCCTAAATCTTTTATGACAATTGCTTTAGCTTTATCAATCCCTTCAGGATTGGCTTCCATGGTTATTTCGCAATTATCCGTTAAATAAAAATTATTCTTAATAATATTCATCAGCCGCTTAAGTTGATCTTGGGATAAAATCGACGGTGTTCCACCTCCCACATAAACTGTATCAAGCAAATTTTCTTTATGTTGTTTTGCTTGTTGCTCTAAACGATCCAGGTAATCATCCGCTCTATTTGTCTGTGCAACCACGATTGGGAAAGAACAAAACAAACATTTATGCGAACAAAAAGGAATATGAATATAAAGTGATTGCTGTTTCATAAAATACTATATTTTGTCGACGATAAAATTTTAATTTTAATTTTCCACAAACAATAAAATTTTTAAAAAGTTTTTTGCATAAAATGACACATATGTTAATATTCTATTAACAAATCAATCCTTAAGAAAGGAGAGAATAATATGGCAACTAAGAAAAAAAAGAAAACAGCAAAAAAGAAGTAATTACTGTTTTTCATTATGCTTACCATAAAACCCTCTGCTATTTCTCAGAGGGTTTTGTGCTTGTAAGTAAACCTCACAAAAATAATTCCCACCTCATATAAAATGACTAAAGGCACAGCTAATAAAACTTGAGAAACCACATCTGGCGGGGTTATGATCGTTGCAACAATCAATATAATCATAATCGCATGGCGGCGTTTCTGACATAAGAATTCAGGTGTGGCAATCCCTATCTTAGCTAGAAATGCAAGTACTAGCGGCAGTTCAAAGGTAATCCCAAAAGAAATTAACATGTTGGCTATGAAGCCCATGTAATTATTCACCGTAATCATCGGCTGCATAAACTCAGAAGAGAAACTCATCAGAAACTTATACGTTAAAGGAATCGCAACGAAATATGAAAATGAAACCCCTAGAAGAAAAAATAATAACGAAAGGGGAGCAAATATTGCAATAAACTTCTTCTCATGCGGACGAAGAGCCCCTCCTACAAAAGCCCAAATTTGATAGATGGTAAATGGCAGAGAAAGCAAAAATCCCATGACAGCTGCTAAGGTCATGTAGGCTGAGAAAGCCTCTAAGGGAGAGGTGAACACCAAATGTCCTGCAGGTTTAATAAGCAGTGGGAAGATTTTCCCGACGAAATTATAACAGGCCAAGGTAGCGAGGATAAAACAGATTAAAACCTTAACCAGCCGCTGACGCAGTTCATCTAAATGGGTTAAAAATGACTGAAAATTACCGGGTAAATTCACTTAGAATTTTGTTCGATAGGTTTCTTAACTTCTTCTTCAACTTCGTGCATATTCTTTTTAAATTCACGGATAGCTTTTCCTAAGGCTGCTCCAATTTCTGGCAATTTCTGAGCGCCAAAAAGCAAAACAAAAACAACCAACAATAAAATTAGTTCTCCAGTACGTCCACCCATAACTTAATCTCCTTAAATGAGCACTTGATTTATGCATGCGTCTCTAAATAAACCATAAGTGCGAATTAATACCCTCACCAAAAGGTGTATCGGTATATCAAATTCCTAATTAGCGAGTTATTGTATAAGCACTTCTTAGCTAGGACAAGAAGAATTTATAGCTCTACCTAGCCCGATGCGACAGCTAAAGGTTGAAGAGTATCGTCTTGCTTCATACCTAAAAATAACTTCAAATCCGTCATGGGTTTGATGTTCATAATCACCGGCACAAAACCAGAAGCATTTTGTAGTTGGGCCAGCATGGCAGGATCTAGATGAAACTTGATCTCCACACCATTATTCTTTGTCTGTAAATTCATATTAGCGGGAGTAAAATCAATACCACCTTTTTTAGATCCCATAACTTCTTTAGACTTACTTAATGTATTCATCGCTGCATCAGCACGTGCTGTCAAAATATCCATCGGCCATTTTTGTTGATCAAGAAAATCAATCATTAGATCGGCTATTTGATCTGTTTCCACAATATTAAAATCTCTCTTAAATTTCTCCTTCATTCTCTCATTGACCCAGAGGTAATACCCTTGATCAACAGCCATTCTCCCTTCTTCAACCACTTTTTTCTTAAGCAAAGTAATTATAAATAAATATTTCTTATATCGTTTTTCAGTTAATGGTTGTAAAACTGTAGGCCACAACTCTCCTTCAAATGCTTTTGACATAGACTCTGCTTGAGAATCAATATTGGGATTAAGTTTAATCTCCGTTGGACTTACTTGCTGCCCCCATCCTTCTGTTCTCATTTTCTCTAATACTTTACCCCAATCTCCTCCTGCTTTATTTACTTGATATTCTGTAATTGTATCTAGAAACATACTCGCTAATTTCTGAAAATCAATATCTGGTTTAGTAAGCTCTTCTTTCTTTTCTTCTTCTTTTGCTTCTACTTCTTTGGGCTTACTTTCTAATTCTTTAAAACCTCCCTTTGCTTCAATACCACCAGCCGTCACAATAACAGGATTCTCTACCGTAACAGTCAGATTCCCCTCTCCATCAACACCTCCAGAATCATAATATTGCTTCTTAAATATTGTTGAAGACTTAACAAGCTTCAATTGCTCCTCACTTTTATGTCCATAACTACTTAGATATTCGTACCCTGCTGCTCCTGGCTGAAGAACTAACCTAGGAACATATCGTGCCAACTCCGCTAATGCTCGTCCAAATATATAATCCATGTCATAACTTGAGGAGTTATAACCGGAATATACGTAGGCACCCTCTTTCGCATAGACAATTACAGCATTCGCCACCTGTCTGCCAGATTCATTGTATACTTGTATAAAACCAGCATTGGCTTCCATCGCATGCATAATTGGCATTTCCTTATGCACCCCATTAGGATTAAAACACCCTGGAACCCCTCTTCCTGCTGAGGCTTCTTTTAGAAAATCCTTTTTAACTACTACATTAAACGTCGCCTCTTCTTGGATAGGGATAATAGGCTCAGCCTCTTTTCGTTCAATATAATGTACAATATCTTCCAGTCGATCTTCCCGTTCTTCAGGTATTTGAATACCTGAAACCTTTAAACCTTCTAAAAATTTCTTTGCCTTTTCATAATTATCAATGTCTCCGGCTTTCTCAAGAGTAACTTCCTGCCCATTAACACTCTTAACCCCTAAAGCTATCGCTATTTCTACCATT
Source organism: Candidatus Omnitrophota bacterium (assembly GCA_037142055.1). GTDB lineage: Bacteria > Omnitrophota > Gorgyraeia > Zapsychrales > Fredricksoniimonadaceae > JACQCF01. The sequence goes on from JBAXBI010000047.1 coordinate 6,380, forward strand.
TCAAAAGAAGCTTGTTTGATTGATTTCCTTTTCTTCTCCTCAGTAATACCTTCTTTTATGTTAGTTGTAAATTCCACACCCTTGCTCCACAAATCTCTTGAATACCCAGCCGCCACTAATTCGTCTATTGTTTCCTTATTTGATTTCTCTAACTGCTTATTATTTGAGTTTGATTTGGTTAAATTTTCTTGGGTGAATTCCATAATAAACGTATTTAGTTTTCCTTTAGCTATTGCCAAGGCATCAGGATTTGCCTCATCATACTCTAAGAAAAGTACATTGAAAAAATCCTTGGCTACCTGTCGCATTAGGACACTTTCACTAAAATTTAATTTAGCCAGAACAGATAGGATCGTAAAAACTTGTTTGCTTACTTCTGCGTTTTTTAATAACGCGATTTCATTAGAAGACAATTCACGCCCCAAAATATATCGCAAAAAACTCTTTCTTAAATTCTCCATAAAAGGCTCTGACCTCTCCTGAGACTTTCTTTTGGCTGAACTAGTCTTGTTAAGTGTGACAATGTCTCCTATTATTTTATTTAATTCGTCTCGAGTCTGAGTAAACGTTTTTACTAAATCTTCTTTAAAAGCCCCTCCTTCCTGCCCTATACGTAATATGCTATCGACCGACACTATCTCCAAATAATCATCGGCTAACTTCATACGTAAATTTAAATCTATCTCAACATTAGTCATAAAATCACTAAACGGCTGATAAAATTCATTGTGTAAATTTGAAAGTTCTAACCAGTTTTCTATCGTGTTTACATAATTAGGTACTCCGCTTTTGATGATTTCTCTCACCAACGCACTGCCCCTCTCAGAATTCAGCCCCAAAGCACTCCATTGGCCCCCATTCAATGTGGTAAATGATAAAAGATCAATAAAATTGTTCTCATACTTCAACCATTTACCTAGATCTTTAGTTAATTCTTCAACCTTTTGATCACTAGTTATAGCCTCCAATAACGAGCTCCCATTAAATATTGGGATGCCTTTTTTAGAAATAAGGCTAACTACACTATAAAGTTTAACTATGGAAGGGTATTTATCATTCAAACTAGGATTGTTTATAAAATCATTCCCATTTCTTCCAGATAACACTACCAGACACTTCTTTCTAAGCGTCAGATTTGTTTCACTCCTGATTAATCCTATTAGAAAGTTTACAACCTCTACATTTTTAACCTTGCCCAATACTTCAATAGCAACAATCCTTATTGACTCTTGCTCATTAGGATCAGAAGCTATTGCTGTTAATAAATTAATAGTTTCCGATGTGCCAATTGCTCCGAGAGCTTCCATGGCTGCCTCTCGAACTTTTTCATCACCATCTTGCTTTGCCACTTGTTCTATTGTAGGAATAGTTAACTCGTTTTTGGAATTTATCGCAAGCGCATTAACCGCCGCTATTCTGCAGGCTTTATCTAAATCATTCTTAACGCGCTCTACAATAATTTTAACTGCTCCCACTGTTCCAATTCGCCCCAAAGCATTAAGCGCAGTCACACGGACAGCAACCTCTAAATCTTTTTGAGCCACAAAATCTAACGTAGGTATAGTTAAATCATTTTCCGAGTTTTCTCCAGACAAACCCATAATGGCAGCTATCCTCACTTGTGGATTAGGATCACTCTTTGCCAACCCTACAACAGCCTTAAACGCGTCGGGTTTAACCTTTCCCATACTTGCTAATCTGCGAATCGCAGATAATCGTAATTCCATATCAGCATCTTGTTGCCCAGCTACATGTTGTAAGGTTATGATTGATAAACTGTTTTCTGGATCTTTAGCAATAACATCAATAGCTGCTAATTTTACTTCTTTCTTCTCTGAATTATCCCTAATAATCTCAACAGCTATCGTTACAGCCTCTTCTGGAATAATTTCTCTTAATGCATCAAGCGCTTCTATCCGAACTTCTGTATCCTTATCATTTTTGATTACAAGTTTTAAGGTAGGGACTGTTATCTCATCTTTTGAATTCCTCTTAAGTGCATACACTGCTTTTTTCCTAACCTCTTTATCAACATCTTTTTGAGCGCTCTC
>JBAXBI010000048.1:0-8395 GCA_037142055.1 Candidatus Omnitrophota bacterium
GCATAGAAGCAACGCTTCAAGAATCCCATGTCATCGCAAGAGTTGTCTCTGTGACTGCTCATTCAACCCGCATTGAGATTAAAGCCAGAAAAAATCTTCTGCCTAACATAGACTTGGCTAATAAAATTATTAATGATATTAATAATAGACTTCATACCTCTTTTTAAGTTCTGCGGGAAAATATTTGATATAAAATAGTTAAACCTATATAATATCCCACTTATGTTGACCTACTAGATAAGTCTGAGGATAATTCAAGCCTGTTACATACGGGCAGGGAGAAAAAACTATGGGAGCATTACATTTAGATCAAAACAATTTTAAAGCAGAAGTTTTGCAGAGCACAACACCTGTGCTGGTGGATTTCTGGGCAGAGTGGTGTGGCCCATGCAAAATGATTGCTCCGATTCTAGATCAAGTGGCTGTTGAGTTAACTGGAAAAATGAAGGTTGCTAAGATTAATGTGGATGAGTCGCCAGATTTAGCGGGGCAATATAATGTGATGTCTATTCCTACCTTGCTTATTTTTAAAAATGGTGAGGCTGTAGATCAAATCGTTGGAGCAATGCCTAAAGATAAGCTTTTGGCCAAGATCAATCCATATTTATAACGTAAGTACCGGAATTCCCGGGCTGTATAGAGGGTTTATATATGTTAATCGAAGTTTTAAAATCAAAAATAGGTCATGCGAGTCTTACTGCTGCCGAACTTCATTATGAAGGAAGTATAACTATTGATTCTAATATTATCAAAGCGGCTAATATTGGACCCGGAGAGAAAGTCCATGTTCTTAATGAGAATAATGGTTCTCGTTTGGAAACCTATGTGATTGCAGGTAAGCCAGGCTCTGGTGAAGTGTGCTTAAATGGTCCGGCCGCCCGTTTTGGTTATGTAGGGGATGTTTTGGTTATTTTAAGTTATGCTTTATGTACGCCTGATGAAGCCAAACATTTACAGTCAAAAGTCGTATATCTGGATCAGAAAAATCGGATTAAGAAAACTTAACTGCTATGCAATTAAAGATTCGTTTATACGGCGACCCTTGTCTTAGAGTGAAATCCAAACCAGTTCAAGCAGTTGGTCCTGCTGAGCGTATGCTTATTGCCTCGATGTTTGAGACTATGCATGCACAAAAGGGTATTGGCCTAGCTGCTCCTCAGGTGGGGATTAATGAACAAATTTTTGTTGTTGATACGGGGAAGGATTCTTTAGCCGTTATTAATCCAAAGATCCTTCGTTCTGTAGGCACCTTTGTTGGAGAGGAAGGCTGTTTAAGCATCCCTAATCTTCACGTGAATATTAAAAGAGCTAAGGAATTAGAAGTTGAATTTATTGATGAGGATAATAAGTTAATAAGAGCTAAGATCTCTGGATTGTTAGCTAAAGTATTTCAGCATGAAAACGACCATTTACAAGGAAAATTGATTGTTGACTATTTAAGCCTGCAAGAACGTCGTGTGATTCTTAAAGAAATAGAAGGTGGTGTTTATGTTGGGAAAGGTGATATTCATGAAAACGACCGCACCTGAGAAATTTGAGGGCGGTTTAGTTAAGTTACCTTCCTGGTTTAAACAGCCCCTCCCGGATGTGGATACAATTCATTCGATGAAAGATATGTTTCGCACTTCTGGCTTGCATACAGTTTGCGAAAGTGCTCATTGTCCTAATATGGGGACCTGTTGGAAGGCTGGAGTTGCGACTTTTATGATTTTAGGTGGGACTTGTACGCGTGCATGTCGCTTTTGTGCTGTGCCTGCGGGTCGTCCTGATGCCGTGGATCCACAGGAACCTTATAATACAGCGGCTGCCGTTATGAAATTAAAATTGCGTTATGTGGTGATCACCTCCGTTGCTCGAGATGATTTAAAAGATGAAGGGGCTTCTCAGTTTGCAGATACCATCGCTGCAATTCGCACTTTAACACCCGAGGTAAAAATTGAAGTGTTGCTTCCTGATTTTTCAGCAAAAGAAGAAGCGATCAAGGTTGTCAGTGATGCTTCTGCTGAAGTCACAGGGCATAATATTGAAACGGTCAGACGCTTAAGTCCCTATATTAGACCGCAGGCTTTACATGATAGGTCTCTAAAAGTTTTAAAACGGTTTCGTGAGTTAAATCAGGGATCACTTATTAAATCTTCGTTTATGGTTGGTTTAGGAGAAAGTGAAGAAGAGATTATTGAATTGATGCAGGAGCTATTAGATTCGGGTTGTCAGATTTTAACCATAGGACAGTATTTGGCTCCTACTCAGAACAAAAGACATTTACCCGTTAATAGGTTTGTTACCCCGGAAGAATTTGAACGGTTAGCTCAAAGGGGGCAGGAGATGGGATTTAAATACGTTGAAAGTGGTCCTTTAGTACGCAGTTCTTATATTGCTGAAAAAGGTTATAGAGAGGCTATGGGAATCAAGTGAAAGAAAAATTTAAAGCATTTTGGTCGTTTTTCTTACGTTTTGGATTAAGTGTTATCCCCTTGGCGTGGCTTTTTAGTCGCATTGATTATAAACATACCTTGGCAGCGATCAAAGAAGCGGATAAAGTCTATCTTTTATGCGCATTTTTAGTCTTTTTTTCAACCTATGCTTTGATTCTATGGCGGTGGATTATTCTTTTAAAAGCTTTGGGGGTAAAGTTTAAAAGAGTAAGTTCGGCACGATGGTTCTTTATAGGACAGTTTTGTAATTTATTTTTGCCTACAGCAGTCGGTGGGGATGTCATCAAAGCTTTAGGGTTGGCCAATGAAACGGGGCATAAGCCTAAGGTTTTTATATCTATTGTGCTAGATCGACTGATTGGATTTGTAGGTATTGTGTTAGTTGCCTCTATTTCTTTCTTCTTCGGGCGTAAAATTATAGGTGATTCTTCGCTGATTATTTCTATCGTCACAGTTGCTGGTTTTTCTTTAGGGCTCGCAGTAGTGCTTTTTAGCCGTCGTGTTTATCTCTGGGCCTGTGGAGTTTTTTCTTTTTGGCCTAAAATTAAGGAAGGTTTAAAGAATCTGCACCATGATATTATTCTGATGCGTGGTAAGCATAAACAGTTTATAGCTACAACGGCCATTTCGATGCTTTCCCAAATTGTTTTAGCGTTTGATTTTTATTTAGTGGCTCATGGGATGCATCAAAAGATATCATTTATCTATTTTATTATTTTTTCACCGCTAGTATGTGTTGCGACTTCGTTGCCTTCCATTGGAGGTTTCGGAGTTCGAGAAATTGCGTGGGTTTTTTTCCTTTCAAAAATCGGGGTCAGTCAAGGTGTGGCATTGGCATTGAGCTTACTCAACGGTGCGTTTATGATCTTAGTTGGACTTATTGGTGGGGTGTGGTATGTCGCTTCATTTTCTTCTAGACGGGTACAACATTATCAAGCAGACGTCGAGCTTAAGCCAGGGGACGCTTGAAAGCCAACGCCAAGCGTTATTAAACTGGATTAATATTACCTCTCCCCAGGGAAGTATTCAGAACGACGTAACGATTGTCTTTGATGGCAAGCATGATGTTTTTGGGTCTCATTGTGCAAGTTCTGTAAGGGTAATTTTTACCAGGGGAGAGTCTGCTGACGATTTAATTAAAAGAATTATTGAAGATAGCCCTACAAAAAGAACTTGGGTTGTTGTAAGTGATGATAAAGATATTAAATTGTATGTCAGAGCCTTAGGGGCCAATGTATTAACGGTTAAAGAGTTTACGGTATCTTTAAGTAAATCTAAGAAGTTAACTTCGAGTAAGTTTCAGGCGGCAGAAACGGGTAAATATATATCTTTGACCGATCAAGCCAAAATAACTAAAGAGTTAGAGCGTATTTGGATTAAACCAACAGTCGATAGGAACTCTCGGCACGAGGGTAAACATAAATGATCAGCATTGTTAGGCCTTTTAAGAATGTTATTAAATGTATCAACGCCTTTGGCGATGCTGTTTTCTTCTTAGGTGAAGTTCTAAAGGTTATTTTTTCAGGTCGCATACGTTTTTTACAAGTGTTAGAGCAGATGTATTACCAAGGGGTTCAATCGATTGTTATCATTATTTTATCATCGCTGGCTTCGGGTACTGTGTTAGGGTTGCAGGGGTCAGTTACCTTAGCGCGTTTTGGAGCTCGAGAGTTTATAGCCCCTTTAGTTGGGTTATCTTTATTGCGTGAATTAAGTCCAGTATTTACGGCCTTTATTTACTCTGGGAAATCAGGGGCAGGTATTACAGCTGAATTAGGTACTATGAACACCCATGAGCAAATTCAAGCCACACGGGCAATGGGTGTTGATCCTATAGAGTTTTTGGTGGTTCCACGCTTTTTAGCTTGCATATTTGTCTTGCCTGTTTTGGTTGTTATTTCAGAGTTGGTTGGGATGTTAGGGGGCTATATCGTGGCGGTTTATCAAGCACAGATTCCTTCTGCGATTTATATAAGACACACTATGCAATCTATCGCTTATGTAGATTTTTTTAGTGGAATGATTAAGACTTTCTTTTTTTCAATAATTGTTGCTTGGATATGTTGTTATCAGGGTTTCTTTACCTCAGGTGGCGCTTTGGGGGTGGGACGGTTTACCACGCGAGCAGTGGCGTATTCTTATATAGCGGTCATACTTTCTAATGCTTTATTAACAATGATTATTTTAACAGTTTGGGGTTAATATGAATCGAAGTAGAAGTTTTCTTTTTGGTCTAGGTGGGCTTTTAGCCAGTTGTTTCTTATTGATAAGTTGTGCGCATACATCTACGACTAATGAAGGTCATATTCAAAGTTATCCAGAACCAGTGATTGAGGCGGGTTGGATTCGTGATGGTCAGCCTATTGAGTATGATGGGCAGAAGTGGTATCCCGTCAATGATGTGGAAGTATTATTAGATTCAGAAGTCTATCAGATTACGGAATATAAAGGGGTCCAAATTTTTGTGGATAAGGTAGATACCAAACCCTACCACCGTCTGTATACAAAGTTTGCTAGGAATAAATTTCGTTATTTTGAAAAAAGAACTTATGATCAAAGTTGAACATTTATCCAAGACATTAGGAGGCGATAAGGTTCTTAATGATATTAGCTTTGAAGTGGCCTTAGGGGAGATTTTAGTTTTTCTAGGTCCTAGTGGTGTTGGTAAAACTGTATTGCTTAAACATCTTATTGGTCTTTTAAAGCCCGATAGTGGCTCTGTGATTGTAAATGGTCAGGACATTACTAAACTTTCTCAAGCCAGTCAGCTTAAAATGCGAAAAGACTTTGGTTATTTGTTTCAAGAAGGTGCGTTGTATGATTTTATGAATGTTATGGATAATGTGGCGTTTCCTTTAAGAGAGCATACGAATTTAAATAATCAACAGATTCGTGATAAAGTAAAAGAAGTTTTGGATATGGTTGACCTTGATGATGTTGAAGGAAAAATGCCCTCCGAGCTTTCTGGAGGAATGAAAAAGCGTGTTGGTTTAGCGCGGGCGATCGTATTAGGGGCTAAAATACTTTTGTGTGATGAACCAACGTCTGGTTTGGATCCGATTAGAAGTTATGATATTTCTAATTTAATTCGTCAAGTTGCCAAGAAAATAGGGGCGACAATGGTGATTACCTCGCACGATGTTGTGAATTCATTTCGGATTGCAGATAGGTTGGCCATATTAAATGAGGGACGTATTGAAGTTATCGGTCGCCAAAAGGATTTGCTTACTTGTTCGCATCCATTTGTGAAGGCATTTTTAAAGCCATCGAGTGTATAAGGCCGCTGTTCAAAACGGCCTGCTGGCAGGCGGGTTATTGAATAGCATATAGAATAAATAGGGAGGGTTATGGAGGAGCATGGTGCAATAAAAAGATTTCTTGCCGGGTTATTCTTTATAGTAGGCTTGGGATTGATTACTATGGTTATATTTATAATTGGATTTGATCGAGGATTAACCCAACCTAAATTTCAGGTGATTACGCTATTTAATGAAGTGGGAGGCTTAGTTGAAGGCGCCCCCATTCGTATTTCAGGAGTCAATGTTGGGGTGGTAGGTAAGATTGATTTTTTAAATCAAGCTATTGAAGGAAGAAGTCTTAAGGTTGCACTTAATATTTTTAAAAAGTATGAATTTCGTTTTCATAAATGCTCAAGGGTGAGCATAAGAACAGAAGGTGTCTTAGGGCAGAAATTAATTGAAATTAGCGAGGATCATTCTCGTAAGATGTTTAATTTGACAGAGCCTATTATAGGGGAAGATCCATTGGATGTAGAAGATATGGCAGGTGTGATTACTAGGACAGCATTATCATTGCAAAAGACAAGTGATGGGGTAAGCGATGTTATGGAAGAGTGGAAATATATTTCACATAAAGCCAGGCGCGTATTTAATCGTGTAGAAAATAAATTAGTTGATGGGAATTTGTTTAAATTATTTTAATGCTGCCGTTTTTTTACGGCATAAAAGAAAAGTTTGTAATAAATTAAATAGGGAGTGAATATGTTTGTAATGGGTAATTTCTTAAGTGCATTGGCTTATTTGGTTAATATCCTCTTAACTATAATGTATTGGATCATACTTTTTAGAGCCATCATCAGTTGGGTTTCACCAGACCCTTTTAATCCAATCGTACAGTTTTTAAATCGGGTTACCGAACCTGTTTTAGAGCCTATTCGTCGTCTATTGCCTTCTTTATCAATTGACTTCTCCCCATTAATAGCTTTCTTTTGTATTATTTTTCTGAAGAAATTTTTAGTTGCGAGTCTTTACGATATGGCGATGCGTTTTCAATGAAAGATACTATTACTTGCAAAAGATTTAAATTTCATGTATATAAATAAAATTAGTTTATAGCGAAGAAAGGAAAAACATGTTTGACAAAGTGAAAGAAATGCTAGAATTAAGGAAGAAGGGTGAGCTACTTAAGAAAGAGTTGGAAAAGGTTGTTATCGAAGTCAATGACGTGCGTCCAATTAAAATTGTTATTAATGGGGCTCAGGTTTTTCAATCCGTTGAAATTGATGAGAGCCTTTTGAGTCCAGCAAATAAGAATCGTATTCAAATGGATTTGTTGCGAAGCTTAAATACAGCTATAAAGAAGTCGCAGCAAGCGCAGGTTAATAAAATGAAAAACATGCCGGGTTTTAATTTCCCTGGTTTATCTTAAACTTTAAGAAAGGACACACAATATGCCTTACGATGCCACACTAGATGCTTCTACTTTTAAAGAAGTCTTAGATTTTGAGAACACACGTCTTACAGTTGGGGTTTTTTCATATAATGGTGCACCTAAAAAACTTCAAATCAGCCGAGAGAATCTTATTGATGGTGCCTGGAGTTATACCAAGCTTGGCCGTTTAAGCAAGGATGAGGCTATAGCAGTTGCTCCTATCTTACTAAAGGCAATCGAAACGATGTAATTTTTCCCTTAAGTGGGAGAAGTAAACCGCTGCTATTTTAGGGTTAGGTTTACTTAAAGAGTTGATCCCGTCTATAGTTAAAGGCGGGATAACTTTTTTTAAACAAAGAGGTGATTATGGCTAACGAGGTCTATTTAACCCGTGCTGGGTTTGACAAGTTACAACAGCAGCTAGAGTCTTTAAAGACGACTGAGCGTCAAAAAATTGCCAAAGCTATTGGCGAAGCTCGTGCACAAGGAGATATTTCTGAAAATGCAGAGTATGATGCGGCTAAAGAAGCTCAAGCGCATAACGAATTGCGTATTTCGGATCTTGAAGGAAGATTAGCTAATGTGCGTTTCATTGAGAATGAAAATATTCCCTCCGATAAGATTTTTATAGGGGCGATTGTTACTTTAATTGATGTGGATAATGATGAAGAGTTGACCTATATGCTCGTCTCTCCTGAGGAAGCCAGCTATGAAGAGAATAAGATTTCTATTTTTTCTCCGATTGGTAAGGGGCTTTTAGGCCATAAGGAAGGTGAGACCTTGGCCATTAAAGTTCCAGCTGGAACCCTACATTATAAGGTTAAGAAAATTAAGCGTCCTTAGTTATCCATTAATTTGCTCGAACTTCCTAGATTCGATGCTTTGATGGTTATGTTTATATTCTAACTTTTGTTTTAACGCCCTCCATTCAGAGGTATTTTGATAACCTTTATATTCTTTAATAAATACATTTTAAATAAGAATGCATTTACTCGTATAGAAATTTATTGTGATTGATATAATATTATCATTCAAAGAATTTTTGTGTTTTCGAAGAATTAAGGGGTATCAACAGTAATCTAGATTAGAGAGTTAATTCTCATTGATTGAATTGTAGTTTAAAACCTTTTAAGTTGCTTAAGGGTTGTAATCGTATTGGTGGAATTTGAGATGATTAATGCAATTTTAACCTCAAAGAATTTTAAAGATCGTTTTTATACAACGATGTTGGTTTTCTTATTTATTATTATAGCTTTTTTTTCTTATTATGATGTTGAGCGAAGCATGTC
>JBAXBI010000049.1:0-8308 GCA_037142055.1 Candidatus Omnitrophota bacterium
ATATATACTCAAAACCTTACCCCTGACGCTTCTTTTGAAAAACTTCTCCAAGAGGTCTCCACATACTTAAAAAAAGACATCACCATCCTTTTAGTTGGACACGAGCCATTTTTAAGTGAATTAATTTCCTTTTATCTAACAGGTCAAAGAAAAGTGGCGATTGACCTCAAAAAAGGTAGTCTTTGTCAGTTATCCCTGGACAAACCATCTTTGATAGGTCGAGCAACGTTAAACTGGCTTTTGACTCCTTCCCAGCTTCGCCAAATTAAACCTAATATTCATTAATTATACGTACATTTCTTCCACAAATATATTTGTCAGGCATTCTTCAACTTTTTTATCTTTCTCTTCAGTGACCCCCATCACTGACACAAGTTAAGAAATCAAGTTAATATATGTTATGTTTCTTAATCTTGTTTACCGTAACTGTTATCTTTTAGTACTTCTCATAATTTTTACAAGCTCCTATTCTCTTGCTCAAGAACCAACTAAAACTCCCCTTAAGCTTACGTCTCAAGCGTGCTTTGACTGTCATGCGGATAATTCCCCTATCATTAACCCAAAGATTTTTAATAAATCCGTTCATCAAAGTCTTGACTGTGTGGAATGTCATAAAGATATTAACGAACTTCCTCACGCGGATAAACTGCAAAAAGTTGATTGTTCCCTCTGTCACGAAAAAGAAACCCGCCTTTGGCAAAACAGCGATCATGCCAAAGCCATGGTTCAGGGGGCTTCATTAACTTCTTCTTGTTCCAACTGTCATGGAGAACCCCATGCGATTGTTGAAATCAACGACCCAAATTGCCCAGTTAATCGCAAAAATCTTCCCCTAACCTGTTCTGGCTGCCATCAAAAACAACAAAACACTAAAGTTTTTTTGTCAAAGGCTGATAAAACTTATTTAAATAGTGTTCACGGCCTTAGCTTTCAAAAGGGAACTGATACCAAAGCCGCCATCTGTAGCGATTGCCATGGAGCACATGAAATCAATAAAGCCAGTAACAAATTGTCCCCCTTAAATTGGGCTAATATCCCAAAAACCTGTGGACAATGTCACAAGGAAGAATATAAAAAATACACTAACGGGATCCACGGGCAGGCACTAGCTGCAGGTAGCAGAGACACGCCTGTATGTACCGATTGCCATGGAGAACACAGTAATGATGCTATCAACAAAGCTTCGTCAAAAGTTTCTTCGGCAAATATTCCTCAAACCTGCGGGCAGTGTCACTCGGCGCAACGTATTAATGCCAAATACAAACTCTCCTCAAATGTTTTAGAAAGCTATTTGCAAAGTTATCACGGACTGGCGATGAAACAAGGGGCTGTGATCGCAGCTAACTGTGCTTCCTGCCATGGCGCACATGAAATTCTTCCTTCTTCGGACGCTCGCTCAATGATCAATCCTAAAAATTTAGAGAAAACTTGCGGTCACTGCCATCCAGGCATCGGCTCCCAGGTATCCCAAGGAATGGTTCATGGAAGTTTTAAACTTGGTAATAACCCCGCTAATTCTCTGGTACGTAATATATATCTATTTCTTATCTTTTTTGTCTCCGGTATTCTCTTATTGCATAATCTGCTCGACTTTTCAAAGAAAGCCATGGCCCATTACCGTTATTCTTTAGTAAAAGGGCATACTAACTGTATGGGCTTAAACGAACGCTGGCAGCATTTTGTTTTAGCGGCAACCTTTATTCTCTTATCGTATACAGGATTCTCCCTTAAGTTCCCCCAAACCTGGTGGTCTTTTATGTTTTTTAATCACAACGACTGGCTACGCCTTGGTCATCGGGGAGTGGCCCTTATCTTCTGTGCCTTGTGCTTGTATCATATTTATTATTTATTATTCACTAAAAAAGGCCGCTGGCATCTAAGCGCCTTAAGCATAAAGACGCAAGATTTTGTACAATTCTTCCAAAGCTTCCAATATTACTTTGGCTGGCGTAAAGATAAACCTCAAATCGGCGCCTATAGCTACATTCAAAAACTAGAATACTGGGCGCTACTATGGGGATCTTTGGTTATGATTTTAACAGGGGCTTTGATGTTTAGTGAAGTCTGGTTTATGCAGTTATTCCCCAAGTGGCTCTATGATGTGATTCGTACAGTCCACGCCTATGAAGCTATTTTAGCTTGTGTGACTATTGTTATTTGGCATGGTTATTTTGTTATCTTTGATCCTGATGTCTATCCTGGTAACTGGTCATGGATCCATGGACGACATCTTGTCAAAAAAGATTCGGATTCCGAGTAAGCAGGCCAATACTCTTTATATCAAGAAGGTTATATTTTAAAACGCAAGAATAACCAAAGTGGCATACACAACTCCTAAAATCAACTCCTGAAGCCCTAAATCTTTTGCCCTAATAGGAATACGCCGATACATAAACCATAACCGCATTATCAAAAGTATTCCTGCCAAAAAGATCGCTGGTTTAACCAAATGGGCTATTACAAGCGCCCACAACACAGTCACTCCAGCTATGTGCGTCCAATTAACAACATCAAAGTTGTTTATTTCCGCGCGGCTTTGACTCAATCTCTCACGAACATAGACTACAGATGTCATTGCACGAACAGCCAATACCAACCATAAAACCAGCGCCTGGGGATACGAATAACCTGCAGCCAAAACAATTGATGCGGCAATCCCCCCCAAAGACAAAGCACCCGATAATTCAGCAGTTAGTTCCTTTCTACCTGCATTCACCACCGCCAATAGGTGTAGTATTGTTAAAGGAATAACTCCCAGCAATACAAGCAAAAATGAAGGACCACTAAAAATATACGTCGCGATAAATAATACGCTGGCTAAAAGGCCGAAGATTATCGAACACCACAAGGCCATTGATGTTCTTGGAGTAAAAACACAATGCAACTTATCTTTAATAACTATTTTTAATGGATTGCTCATTAAAAATAGCGCCGCCCATCCTAACGCAAGTAAAAATCCTTTGCTGGATGCCGCGATCATCAATCCCGCGAACAAGGATTCTGCAAACATAACAGAAGCTCCATGTTCAGCGGGGACTACAACATTCTTAAGAGTGGTTACATCCACAGCTCGCATAACGTTCTTCAGGAACTTTTTCCATTTGTTGAAATAAGATTTTTTTCTCTTCTTCTGTTGTTAACTCATCAATAGCTGGATATAAAACAGATTCTTCTTTATTATTATGCTCTTTAAGTATACTTATCAACGCCGTCTCTTCTTGATCTGAATCTGGATTATGTTGACGAACCTTTTCATGGAGAGTTTCTAGCGCCTCTTTAATTAAAACGTGCTCATGACGCATAACAGCAGTAGGGCCGCCATCTTTCATTCCAGTCTTGGATTCAAAAATAGGAAAAAGCATCTCTTCTTCCCAAAGAATATGGCGCTGAAGTCCAAACTTAAACGAACGGAAAGAAGGTTTTGCTTCTGCAAAGTTCTTGTGTTTTAACTCTTGAAACTTTTTTAAGTGGCCATCCAACTCATCGTGATCCCCTCCGTAGAATACAGAAATTCCTGCGTTTGACATAAACTCTCCTTTATTTATTATTTTATATCCTTCTTTAATGAATTAACAAACACTTGTCCTACAAAAAATATTAATGCAAAAGCCCCTGCTGCAAAAATAGTATCGCCGGGAACTCGCATCCAACGCCAAAAATGCATGATGGGTGTCTGCAAAAACTCACTGCTGCGGGCATACCAATAGCCATGTTCAACAGACGCCCAGGTCTGCATTAATCCGACAGGTAAGAGACTAAAGACACACATGGAAAAAAGCCCAATATTCATTGACCAAAACGCAAAACTCAAAAGCTTATTGCTCCATTGGCCCTTAGCATCATAAATGCGAAGGCAAAATAACATAAGCCCCATCCCCAGCATTCCATAAACGCCAAAAAGTGCGGCATGGCCATGAAGAGGTGTTGTGTTAAGTCCCTGCATATAATAAAGGGCTATTGGTGGATTGATCATAAAACCGAATAACCCGGCCCCGACCATATTCCAAAATGCAACAGCAACGAAGAAATATATCGGCCATTTATAACGACCCAGCCAACCAGGAGTCTGAGCCCGATGAATATTCTCCCAAGCTTCAAAACCAACCAACACCAAGGGAACAACCTCCAAGGCACTAAAAACAGCGCCAAAGGCCATGGCTGAAACTGGGGTACCTGAGAAATACAAATGGTGCAAGGTCCCTATGATTCCGCCTGAAAGATAAATGGTTGAAGCAAACAGCACCGCACGCGCCGCATGCAAAGGCTCAAGCAAATTCATACGCATAAACAAGAATGAAATAGCGACAGTCGCAAAAACTTCAAAGAAACCTTCCACCCATAAATGGATAACCCACCAACGCCAATATTCAACGATGGGAAGTGAAGTATGCTGCCCCCACATTAAACCAGCTCCATAAAACCCAGCGATGGCAATTAACGAAACCGTGAAAATACCTAGTAAAGGTCGTTGTGTATCAGGCCTTTTAAGCGCCGGCCAAATGGCACGGGCAACCAGCAAAAACCACAAGATAAGCCCCGCAAATAAAGCAATCTGCCACATACGACCTAAATCAATGTACTCATACCCTTGATGCCCCCAATAAAACCAATCATTGCCTGTGAATTTATGAAAAATACTCATCCACTCACCTGTCATAGAACCAAACACGACTGCAGCAAGTGCTACTAAAAGCACACTCACGCCGATATTCTGTCCCTTAGGTTCCTTGCCACCGATCACAGGGGCGATAAAAAGGCCTGCTGCTAACCATGCGGTTGCAATCCAAAACAATCCTAATTGAACGTGCCAGGTGCGAGTGACGCTATACGGAAGCCATTGTGCCAGGGGAATACCATAGAATCCTGCCCCCTCGACGCCATAATGAGCCGTAATGATCCCACATGTAATTTGTAACAAAATCAAGGCTGCTACTATAAGAAAATAAAACATAACAATTTTTTGGCTTGGAGTTAAAACGAGTTTGGCCAAGGGATCCGTAGCAGGAATTTTTACCCCTTCTTCCTTCCCCTTACTTCCATAATACCAAACCATAAAACCAATACCCGCAAGAAGAAGAATAATACTTACTCCCGTCCAAACAATGAGCCCACCGGTTGGATGATTATCAATTAAATCTTCATGTGGCCAATTCATTGTGTAAGTATAAATTTTTCCAGGTCGATTGGTAGATGCAGCCCAAGAAGTCCAAAAGAAGAATGCTGAAAGCTGACGTAATTTCACAGGATCACTCATAGCATCAGCAGGAATAGCATAATGAGCTCGCCCTTTTGAGAATATATCACTGTAATAGGCCACGTTGGCTTCAAAAGCTTTGGCACGCACAGGGTCTATCACAATACGATCCTTTAAGGAGTCATAGGTATTAATACGAATTGTCGACTTTAGATGGTTTAATAAAACAGCTTGAGCATCCGAGGGAATATCTTGATACGGCTTACCATATCGAGCTTGCGCCCAATCGTTTAAAATAAAAACTAATTCTCGATGCAGCCAATCTGCAGACCAGTCAGGAGCAACATAGCTGCCATGCCCCCAAACGGTTCCGACTTCCATCCCACCTATCGACTGCCAAACATTTTGACCATTTTCAATGTCGGCCTTAGTCAAAAGAATATTTCCCTCGCTTGTGATGACTTCTGTCGGTATAGGCGGCTTATGCTGATAAATCTCAAAACCTTGCCACCCTAAAACTCCAAACGAAACAACCACTACTAAAACAAAAGCTAACCAATACCTTTTCATAGCAATCTCCTTATTTTTAATTACCTAAACACTTAAACACAACAAAATGGCAAGATCTTCTTCTGCTTTCAATGAATGCGGAGCATTAGCTGGCATGAATATACACACACCTTCTTCCATAGTAATATCATTATCAAAGAGCTTAAATGTACCCTTGCCTTTAAGAACATAGACACAACCATTTTTGGTTGATGTATGTGTATCAATGTCTGAGTTCTTCGCTAAACACATTAACGTGAAGCTGTAACTAGACGACTTGGAAATAACCTTGCTAAAGATCCCTTCCTTAGGAAATTGGACTTCATTTAATAAATTTAATGAGAAACCTTTGTTTTCCATAGACTTGTAATCCTTCCCTTATTTTTTAAAATCGCACCTGCGTATCCTATTTATGAATAAAAAATAATCTTTTACCTTTCCTTTAAATCAGCAATAGTTGTATTCTTAAGGAAATTGATATACTCATTCCTTACTGATTCCCAATGCTTGTGCGCTGAACAAGCTGTCTTGTCTGAACAAACGGACTTCCCCATAAAGCATCCTTCCCAACGTTTAAGATCTTCAAGGAAACCAACAACATCATATAATCTGATCTCAGCAGGTGTTCTGGCTAGACGGAAACCACCGTTTAACCCTTTTTGAGAAACAACCAATCCTTCGCCCACCATACTTTGCAAGACCTTGCCTAAATAATTCTGAGGGGCTTTGATTCTTTGGGCAATGCGCACAACGCCCTCAGTTTCTCCCATAGGCAATTTAGCCAATTCCAACAATGCTTTGATAATTTGTAAACTTGTTTTTGAAATCATAATCGCATGTCCGTATGCTATTATTGTTATGCCAAACTATTTGTCAAGAAATTTATACAAAAGATCTAATAAGAAGCAGTCTTTTAGGTTGATTCTAGAGGTCCATTAGGGCTGCAACACTCCTCCAGTTGTTACCGTATAACTGGTTGATCCCGTCTCACCTGCTTTGGTGGGTGTCGCAGTAAATTTATATTCTGTAGTTTTAAAAGTACAGCTATAGACATACCCGGATATTTCTTGATCGCAATAGTCTTTATTTAAATATGGTGGAGTAGCATGAGTTAAATCTAAAATTGAAGTTGGAAAATTTCCAGTTTTCGCTGTCGCATAGGTTTCTGCCGCAGTGGAAAGAGATCTTAACGTCGCTTTTGCTAACGCATCATTAGCAGACATTTTAGCTTTTAATAAATTCCCCGTGGCTCCCCCCATTGTTTTCATTACCTCTTTAGAATAACTGCTCGCTACTTTAGAAACTAATTCTTGCATGTTATTGATATCCAAACTTAAATTAACCTCTTTCACCAAGTTTAAATCCTTATCATATTTACTGATCTTACTGCCAAATAGAACAACAACTCCTCCATCTGTTGCAATCATGGAAGGCTGCCCTAATAATTTATAAAGCAATATCATCTCAATCGCTAATTTAAACGTATCCGACTGTGAATCTTTGCTGAATCCTGCCATGCCTGCTGCTCCCAAGCCTTGGTATGGACTTTGCGCTAAAACTACTGAAGAACCTAATGATAAAACTGCAATCATACTAAAAAGTATTACTTTTTTCATAAGCATTCTTCTCCCCTGAATCATGATTAAGACAACTAAATTTAATTTATATCTTAGCTTTTCGTAAAGTATACCAACTAAATGATTTTCGGTCATCTTTTTTGAAGAATAACCGATGTGGAAATATTATTACACCCGGACGTAACTTAAACGAATTTAACACCATTGCCAGCGACTCCTTTTAGCTTTTTAAATTGACAAAAACAGAGAAAGCCTTAAATTAGATTAATTATGAATGGGAAGAAACAGAACTTATTAGAACAATTGTTTGAAAGTCTCCTCTGGAAATCGAGACTGATGATTCTCTTGGCTGTCATCTTCAGTCTCTTTGGGTCTCTCATGCTTTTCGTATGCGGGAGTTTTGAAATATACCACACCTTCCATCGACTTTTATCGGAACTGCAAAGTGAACCCAATTACAACGGTCTCCTTATTGGCGTCATCGGTTCTGTGGATTTATATTTGATTGGGATTGTGCTGTTGATTTTCTCTTTTGGTATCTACGAATTGTTTATTTCCAAGATTGATATCGCTCAAGAAGGCCACAGTCACAATATCCTTGAAATTAAGTCTTTAGATGAACTAAAGAACAAACTCATCAAGGTGATCCTTATGGTTTTGATCGTTAGTTTTTTCAAAGCCATTTTAAGCACCTCCTTCGCAACCCCTATCGAAATGCTCTATTTTGGGCTAGCCATCTTGTGCGTATCTACCTGTACATTTTTTATCCGTAAGATTGAACAAGAAGAATAATTACTAATAGTTATAGAATTATAAATAAGAAACCACCTCAACGGGTGGTTTCTTATTTGGTAGCCCGAACTGGATAAAAGAAAGAACTTTTATACTAAAAGCGGCCATCCCATAAAAATATATATTAGGAGTCTTCTAAATAAATGGGCATTATTTTATTTTCCACTGATCAACGAGCCATTGCACAGCCTGCTCA
>JBAXBI010000050.1:0-8187 GCA_037142055.1 Candidatus Omnitrophota bacterium
GGCCCAAAGCCATGGAACAGGCCATCGTGTGGCTTGGAAACAAGGAATTTTAGGACTGCTAAAGCATCTTTTTTAAGTTATGGCACAACAACCAATAGAGAAACTTTCCATTGCAGCGCCTGCCTATAATGAAATCCAAGGCATAAGGTCAATTGTTGAGACTTGGCATAAATATTTAAAGAATGACTCTAGTCTTTTATCCTTTGAAATCGTTATTTGTGATGATGGAAGTAAAGATGGGACAGGAGATCTATTAGATCAGTTGGCTTTGCAGTTCCCGCAATTAAAGGTTATTCATCATAAGAAGAATAAAGGGGCCGCCGCCGCTTTATCAACAGCGATACATCATGCAACGGGCCAATGGGTTTTATTGTTAGACTGCGATGGTCAGTTTCCAGTTGAGAATTTAGAGTATTTTCGTAAGAAGCTCGTAGAAGAACCTTCGTATGCTTATATTGGTGTGAGGTTACAAAAGAAAGATTCATTATTTGCTCGATTTGGTTCATGGTCAAGTGGGATTGTATGCAACTTATGTTTTAGGACAAAGTATCGAGATTTTAACTCAGCCTGTAAGTTGGTAGATGGCAAGGTTCTGCGCTGGCTTTCATTGGAGGCAAAGGGGTTAAATTATTCAACGGATATCACGGCAAAACTTATCGAGTCTGGCTTTGCTCCTCTTGAGGTTATAATTACTCATGAAAAGCGTCAACAAGGCAAAAGTCATCGAACTTTGATTCGAGGGGCTTTACACCGGTTGTTATTTGTAAAATATTTAATTCTTAGACAAATTCTTTTTTCTTTAAAAGTCTTACAGAGACCATCTGAAATGGAAGATAGACCTTATGGTTAAGATTGCTTTGTTTTGTGGTGGGAGAGGAAGTGCATCAATTATACGGGAAATCTTGAGATTTCCTGGATTACAACTGCATTTGTTGGTTAACGCCTATGATAATGGAAGTTCAACGGGGGAGTTAAGAAGATATATCCCCGGTTACCTTGGGCCTTCAGATTTTCGTAAGAATTTATCCTATCTATTGGAATTATATTCACCAGAACAATATACGCTTTCACAGCTTTTAGATTATCGAATGCCTCAGGAATTTAGTGAAAAGGATGTGCCGGCATTGATTTCTTATTTAAGGAATTCTACGCAAAAGGATTTGGTTCCTCTTAAACTTGTTGAATATTTGGAATCAATTCATGGAGATTTAAGAGATAAGCTTAATGAGTATTTGTTAACTTTTTTTGATTATTATCAGAAGCCTAAAGAAATGCAGTTTGATTTTAAGAATTGTTCTTTTGGAAATTTCTTGTTTGCTGGCGCATTCTTAAAGAATAATCAAGATTTTGACCAGGCTACACGTGAATTGATGAGGGTTTTTCAATCTAAAACCAACGCATCGTTGATGAATGTTACAAAGGGTGAAAATCGGTTTCTTATTGGTTTAAAAGAAGATGGTCAACTTTTAGATGATGAGGAGAAAATAGTTAGCGGTCAAAGTGCTGCGAAATTTGACAATATTTATCTTATCCCAGAACCGTTGACGAGCAAGGATATTGAAGATTTTGATAAACTTCCACTAGAAGATAAAAAAGTTTTCTTAAGCGGAAAAGAGAAGCCAGTTTATTTATCCCAAGAGGTCGAGAAGGTTTTGCTCGAGGCGGATATTATTATTTATGGCCCTGGAACTCAGTTTTCATCGCTTTTCCCAAGTTATAAAACTCAAGGGATTGGAAAAGCTATTGCCGCAAGTCGTGCTAAGGCAAAAGTTTTTGTTATGAATTTGACCCAGGATTGCGATATCCATTCATATTCTGCTGAAGATTTGCTAGATTGCGCCTTGGGGTATTTAGGAGATTCCCAGAATAAGAATAATTTGATCACCCATGTTCTCGTTAATGATTCTTTGGCGAAAAATGAGACTATCCAATTTAGGAATGGTGTCCCTGAGAACAACGAATATAAAGGCATTAAGATAACTACGGGCAGTTATGCTAACGCTGTTTATCCAGCTGTTCATAACGGCAGGAGCACGCTTAAGTCTATTTTAGATATTTATGATCAGCAAAAATTAATCTGTCTCGATGAGCTGGATATTTACGTAGATTTAAATGAACGTTCAGTGATGGCTAATTTGATGATAGAGGAATTCTTAGAAATTGATTGGAAGCAATGTTTTTGTAAGGTTCGTCTTATCATGAATAAAGTTTCTTTAAAGTCTGTTAAACTTCCTGAGTATGTTTCTTTGGAGGAGGGGACCTATACGGGGCTTTTTGCAGAAGTGGACATTTTTAAGAGTTGGCTGACTCATAAGAATTCTAAGTATCTAGTCACTATGACGGGCGATGGGGAGTATCGTTTTAGAGATATCTTAAATAGCGTTCACATATTAGAGAATTCTTCCTTTGGGGCGGTTTATGGCTCTAGAAATCAAAGTCGAGAACAATATCTTCATTCATTACATGCCGCTTATGGAGAATCTCATTTATTATTCATCTTAAGTCGTTTGGGATCGATGATTATGGGAGCCTTTTTCGTTTTGAAGCTCCGCACTGCTTTTTCTGATCCTTTAACGGGTCTTCGTGTTTATAATCGAAGCGTTCTTAAGGAATCTCTGAAGCCATTGTCTGAAGAAGTAGATTTTAAAACACCTGTGACATTAACGCGTTTTATGGTTAAGAATCATATTGAGATTGCTGAGATTCCAGTTCAGTATCGTACATTTAAGGGCTTTACCAATATGAAGTGGCGGTTGTCTCGAGGTTGGAGGAATCTTATGGGGATGTTTTCTTAAGATGAAGCCCAAGCGATCCATTTGCGTTGTAATTCCAGCAGCCGGAGAAGGTCGGCGATTAGGACAGGCTATTCCTAAAATCTTAGTACCGCTTACATCAGAGAAAACCGTTTGGGAAATTCTTCATGGTAAATTATCTCCTTTAGTTGAGCGTACACATGTAGTTTTATCTAATAAGGGAGCTAAACTTTTTCAAAAACAATTCCTTCGATCAAAGGCATTAAAAGAAGTTACTATAAGCATTCAATCAACTCCTAAGGGAATGGGGGATGCTATATTTGGCTCTTATGACCATTGGAAGAAGTTTGATCATATTTTGATTATGTGGGGAGATCAGGTGAATGTTTCTTCTGGTACGCTTGAAGCAGTAGTTCAATTTCAAAGAGACGCCGTTGAAAACACCCTTACTCTTGCGATCAATATGGTGTCTAACCCCTATGTTCAATGTGATTTTAATAAGGATCGCTCGTCTTTACTTAAAATAAGACAGTCGCGCGAAGGGGACATTTGTGATAAAAAAGGTTTTCAAGATGTAGGAGTCTTTGGTTTATCGACTAAATCATTAATGAAAAGTTGGAATGAGTATGTTCGCGGTGCTTCTTTAGGAGAACAGACAAAAGAAATCAATTTTTTGCCATTTTTTGTGCATTTATCTAAGGATCTTAAGTGGCGGTTAAACCTAGTAGAGGTCAAAGACCCTTTGGAATCTAGAGGGATTAATACCTTAGAAGATTTAGAATTTTTTAGAAAGAAATTTAACTAATATAGAGGAAGATGTATGAGTACAAAAGAGATTATGGTCGTTACAGGGGGTGCTGGATTTATTGGCAGTCACCTAACGCAGGGGTTATTGGATCAAGGTTATCAGGTGAGGGTTTTGGATAACTTGTCTCAGGGCAAGCGGGAATGGGTGCCTTCAAAGGTTGAGTTTTTTGAAGGAGATATCCTTGATCGAGCTCTTTTGAATAAAGTATTTGAAGGGGCATCAGGAGTTTTTCATTTGGCCGCCATGAGCAAGGTTGCGCCATCGATGGAAAAACCTGAATTTTGTACGGAGCAGAATATATTAGGAACACAGAATGTGTTGATTGAAGCACAGAGGGCTAAGGTCAAGAAGGTTGTTTATGCGGCCTCCTCTACCTATTATGGGAGTCAGAAAGCGCCTCAACAGGAGGATATGTTCCCTCAGCCTCTTAACCCGTATGCATTATCTAAACTCGTAGGAGAGCATTTTTGTGAGTTGTGGACGAGGATTTATAATCTTAAGACAGTCAGTCTTCGGTATTTTAATGTCTATGGGCCACGTCAGCCATCGGTTGGAGCCTATGCCTTGGTTTTAGGGATATTTTTAAAACAACTTAAGGAAGGACGGCCGTTAACAATCCATGGTGATGGGTTACAAAGGCGTGATTTTATCTATGTAAGCGATGTCGTTGAAGCTAATATTGCCGCTTATAAATCAGAAGCCAGTGGGATTGTTCTAAACGTCGGCAGCGGGACAAATATATCCGTTAAAGAGTTAGCTGATATGATCTCTAAAAATCAGGTATTTGAACCTCGACGTGCTGGGGATGCACAAGTTACTTTAGCGGATATTACTAAGATTCAAAATATCCTTCAATGGAGGCCTAAGGTCAGTTTTGAAGAGGGTCTTGCAAAACTTATAGAAGCGATTTAAGAAAAAAGCTAACTAAAGGAGTTTGTGATGAATGTTTGTATCTTAGCGGGTGGTTTAGGAACAAGACTTTTAGAAGAGACTGAGATAAATCCCTAACCTATGGTAGAGGTTGGAGGATATCCTATCCTTTGGCATATCATGAAAATTTATGCTGCTTTCGGACATAATGATTTCTCTTTAGCTTTAGGATATAAAGGGCATTTAATAAAAGATTATTTTATGAATTATCATCATTACAACAGTAATGTCAGTATTAATTTAAAGACAGGTCATATGCAGGTGCAAAAGGGGCTTAGGGAAGATTGGAATGTCCATTGTGTTGACACAGGATTGCATACAGGGACTGGCGGGAGATTAAAAAAGCTTTCTGCGTGGATCAAGAATAAGACATTTATGATGACCTATGGGGATGGAGTATCGAATGTGGATTTAGGAAAATTATTGGCATTTCACCGTAAGCAGAAGAAGTTAGTAACAATGACAGCAGTGCGCCCTCCGGCCCGTTTTGGTGGTTTGACTTTTAAAGGGGATCTAGTAACGAGTTTTACTGAGAAACCACAAATTGGTGAAGGATGGATCAATGGTGGTTTTTTTGTCATAGAGCCTAAGGCATTAGATTATATTGATAGCGATGAGATGATGTTTGAGCAGAAGCCTTTGGAACGTCTAGCCAAAGAAGGACAGCTATCCGCCTTTCGGCATGAAGGCTTTTGGCAATGCATGGATACTGTGCGTGATGTTCGTTTACTAAACAAATTATGGGAGGGAGGGAATTCCCCATGGAAAATATGGTAAAGATGACTTCAAAATTTTGGAATAAGCGACCTGTTTTAGTGACCGGTGGCGATGGGATCGTTGGGTCTTGGTTGATTAAAGCTCTGTTACAGCGTCAAGCAAAGGTGATCGCGTTTATTCGTGACCATAATAAGAATTCCGAGCTTTTTTTAAGTGGGGATGTTAAACGTATTAAAGTCTTTGATGGGAAGCTTGAAGATTTTGAGGCGTTAAAGAAAGTTATCCGTTTACATAAGCCAGATACTGTTATTCATCTAGGAGCTCAAGCCATTGTCGGGACGGCACAACTTTACCCATTAGAGACCTTTGAGTCAAATATCCGAGGCACATACAACCTTTTGGAGGCTTGTCGGCTGAATTCCAAAATTGTTCGACGGGTAGTGGTAGCTTCCAGTGATAAGGCCTATGGTCATCATAAGAGCTTACCTTATACGGAAGACATGTCCCTACAAGGACATTTCCCTTACGAAGCATCTAAAACATGTACGGATTTATTAGCCCAGACTTACTTTCATAGTTATGCGCTGCCCGTTGCGGTTTTGCGTTGTGGAAATATTTTCGGTGGAGGAGACTTAAACTATAGTCGTATTGTCCCTGACACTATTAAGTCTCTGTTAATGAAGAAATCTCCCATTATTCGTAGTGATGGTAAATTTATTAGGGATTATATTTATGTGAAAGACGTCTGTATCGCTTATCTATTAGTTGCAGAGCATCTGCAAGAAAAGAAGCTGGCTGGTCAGGCGTTTAATTGCAGTAATGAGAAGCCATTGACGGTGCTTGAAATTGTCAAAGCTATTACAAAGATTATGAAATGTGAAGATATTAAACCTAAGATATTAAATCAAGCGTTTGGGGAGATTCGGTCTCAATATTTATCGGCTAAGAAGATCCGAAAGGTATTGAAGTGGCAATCACAGTATGACTTAACCCAAGGCTTAAGCGAAACTATTGAGTGGTATCGTGAATTTCTTAAAAAGTCCAAATAATTCATTTTTTAAAGGCCTTCGTGTCGTAGTCACTGGTGCTGGAGGTCATTTAGGAAGCCAACTAGCACATCATTTACTAGCTCATGGTGCTCATGTGTCTGTGTTCCTTCGACCTTCAACCGACTTGTGGCGGCTTGAAGGGATTACTAAGCAACTGACTATTTATCATACTGATCTAGAACAATTTGATATTGAAGATTTGGCTAAGAAAATAGGGGGCGTGGATGTTTTCTATCACTTAGCAGCTGTTGGAGTCAATCCCAATTGTCAAGATGCATCGGTAATGATCAGGGCCAATGTCACCGGGACACATAATGCCTTGATGTTAGCCCAACAGTTAAAGGTAGGTCGCTTTATTTATTGTGGATCATGTTTTGAATATGGCGCTGGAGAGCTTTTAAGTGAAGATGCATGGCCGACTCCGGTTTCTGAGTATGGAGCATCTAAGGTGGCTGGATGGGTGTTAGCTAATACCTTTGGCCGTAAATATGGCTTGCCAGTTGTGAGCTTACGACCTTTTACATTGTATGGTCCTTGGGAAAGTTCTTATCGATTAGTTTCCCAGGTAATTTACAGCTGTATTGATGGCAAAGACATTAAGCTGACCGATGGTGCTCAGGGGAGGGATTTTATTTTTATCGACGATGCATTAGAGGCATTTTTAAATGCCGCTACTCTGGAGGGAATTGAAGGGCAAACATTTAACGTAGGGACAGGCACGTCTGTTACGATTAAAGATATGGTGGCATTGATTATGCAATTGATGCAGACAAAGATAGAGGCGCAATGGGGCAGTTTACCTAACCGCCTAGATGAATTAAGAATTATTTCAGCCAATAATCCCTCCAAGGCCAGAGCGCAATTACAATGGCAGGCATGTACAACGCTTGAGATGGGGTTACAAAAAACGATTGATTGGGTATATGCAAACAAAAGAACAATTACGTAAATTGATTTTGGAACAAGTGGCAAACTATCATGCCGTTGCTTTCGCCGGCCAGAAGTTTGTCCCTGGGGTTACTCCTATTCCGGTCACCAGCAAGGTTTTTGATGCAAAAGAACTCACTTTCTTAGTGGATGCTTCCCTTGATTTTTGGCTGACAGCCGGACGTTATGAGAAAGAGTTCTCAAGAAAGTTAGCAGATTTTGTGGGAGTTCGTTACGCTGAGGTGTGTAATTCGGGTTCCTCAGCTAATTTGTTGGCATTAAGTGCTTTGACGTCGCATTTGCTAAAAGACAGGCGGTTAAAGCCAGGAGATGAGGTTATAACCGTTGCAGCAGGATTCCCATCAACAATTAATCCGATTATTCAAAATCAGTTGGTTCCAGTATTTGTTGATGTTGAGCTGGCAACGGGTAATGTGTCCGTAGAGGCGCTTGAGGCGGCCCTTAGTCTACGCACGCGTGCAATTATCATGGCTCACACGTTGGGAAATCCGTTTAATATTGATGCGGTTGTAGCCTTTGCCCGCAAGCATCATTTATGGCTTATTGAAGATAATTGTGATGCACTAGGCGCCCTTTATAGGAATCAGAGAACAGGTTCTTTTGGTGATTTAGCAACTTTAAGTTTTTATCCAGCCCATCAAATCACAACTGGTGAGGGGGGAGCCGTATTAACTAATGATGGAACTTTAAAGAAGATTGTTTGTTCTTTGCGTGATTGGGGTCGGGATTGCTGGTGTGATACGGGCAAAGATAATACATGTGGAAAGCGTTTTGATTGGCAAGAGGGGCAGTTACCCCATGGCTATGATCATAAATATATTTATTCGCATATTGGCTATAATCTGAAAATGACGGATATGCAAGCTGCAGTGGGACTGGCTCAATTAGAAAAGCTTCCTGGATTTATCCAGGCTCGAGAGCGTAATTGGCAGAAGCTGCAGGAGGGACTAAAACCGTTAGAACAATTTTTTATATTGCCGCA
>JBAXBI010000051.1:0-8143 GCA_037142055.1 Candidatus Omnitrophota bacterium
TTTAAATAAGCGACAAGAGTTGCCAGGAAAAGGACAGCCGGAGCTAAATAAAACTTGTTAAAGAAGTCTTCAGATAAGGATTGATTCTTTTTTATTAACATTTTTATATTATAAACAGATTAACTGAATATAAATAAAAATCCGTAAGTGTTTTTAAAAAATTACTTACGGATTTCCTTTAATAAAATAATAATTCTAACCGGATTTGAAATACCCTCTATAGGGACCTTCTTTTATACTTTCCATTTCTTTTAAGAAAACTTGATTATCATCCTTAAATGATACAGAGATATTCTTCCAGTTTCGCGCTTTTTCAATAACATGACTTGCAAATTTAAAATAGCTCTCCAAATCATTCGAGGAGACTTCTTTAACACTTTTTCTCCGATCCTTCCCCCTAAATCTTCTTGAATTATAGAAATTCCAACCTCGAATAAACAAGTACAAAACAAACAAACATCCTAAATATATAATAATAAAATCAGCTAATGCAAAAATACCACCTAAACGGATCATGTGTTCATAAAAGATCTCCACACTTAAAAACCACATAAAAGCTAATAATAACGGCCTACACAATACAGCCCATATAATCCAACCTATAGTCGTCAACGTTAATTCAACGCCCTTACGAAATGGATTTAATGCATAAGGATGATTGATGATTAGATCTTCTTTTATTTTAAACTTTTCTTCGTTAGACATCAGCAACCCCTAGAATCCCCTGTCTGGACTTTCCCAAACAGCAGAAATTCCTCTTTTCTTAAGGCAGTGGTATAACGTTTTTGGGGTGGAATATTGAAATAGGGATAGAAAATTGCTGTTCAAGGAAAGGAAACTATTGGTGACTATCTAAAGCTTTTTCTTCTAAAGCATCTTCTAGACGTTTCTGGTGCTTTTTCTTTCCTTCAAAACGTGACATGAGACTATAAAAACAAGGCACTACGTAAAGGGTAAGTATGGTTGAGAAAATGACTCCACCGATAACAGCAATGGCCATAGGATTACGACTTTCAGAGCCCGGTCCAAAAGCTAAAGCGGCAGGAATTGCACCGGCAATGGTCGCCACCGATGTCATTAAAATGGGCCTTAAGCGTATAGGACAAGCAGTCAGAAGCGCATTACCCACCGAAGCCTCTCCTTTTTCTCTTACTTGATTGGTAAAATCAACCAATAGAATCGAATTCTTCTTGACGATTCCCATAAGCAGAATAAGGCCGATAACACTATAAATATTAATAGACCGATGCGTGATGAATAAGGCCATAAGAGCTCCAGAAATACTAAAAGGCAGCGCCATCAGCACTGAAAGAGGATCAATGAAACTATTAAACTGAGAAGCCAGCACCATGTAGGCTACGATAATTCCTAACAATAGAACCCAAACAAGACTTTGAAGAGACTCTGTAAATGTCTGAGAGCTACCCGTCAAAGCAATATGATACTCTGGCGGTAAGACTCTCTTGGCAATCTCTTGAGAGGTCAACAAAGCCTTTTGCTGAGATTCCCCTAACTTAACATTAGCGTAAATCGTAATTGATCTCTCCCGATTGCTACGCCAAATTTCCACCATAGCCTTCTTCTCTTCCATATCAACCACATTGGAAAGAGTGGTCAGCTCACCACGATTATTACGAACAAAAAGGTCCTTAACCTTAGAGTGTGGTTCTTTATTACTTTCATCCAATTTCACTCGAATGTCGTAACGATGCCCACCTTTCTCATAAGTTCCAACCAATACTCCACCAATCATCGCTTCAACAACTTGTGAAATGCTGGCAATATTCACCCCATATTCAGAAGCCTTCTTACGGTTAGGTACCACATGCAGTTCCGGTTGGCCTAAGGAGTAATTAGTATCCACATCAGTAACTAAACCCGTCTTTTCCATTTCCTTCATTATTTCTTTAGAATAATCCGCTAGTTTTCCCCAATCTGGACCCTGAACTGTAAATTCAACTGGAAAACCTCTGGAAGCAGTAAAAGCTCTCGTGGAAAGGTCTTGGATCACTGCACGCACATCAGGAATCTTATTCAATTGCTTACGGCAGACGGCCATAAATTCCTGCTGGCTCAGTTCGTGCCTTACGGCCGGATCAACACCACGCTTCCCCCGATCCTTCATCGTCACAAATACGGAACCACTATTGGAATCTCCAGGAGAACCGCCTCCCACCCTCAACACGTAACGTTCAACTTCAGATCGCTGAGAGAGAAACTTCTCAACTTCCGTGAATTTTAAATCAGAATATGACAGTGCTGAGCCGACTGGAGTTTTGAGTCGAATATTAAATCGACTCTGGTCCTCAGAAGGAATAAATTCCTTATTTAAAAACAATAAAGCAGAAAAGCTTAAAGCAAATATTATAAGTGCCAAAACAATCACCTTCACTCGATGATTCAAAGCCCCTTTAAGAGTGAGAGCGTAAAAATCTCTTATTGTATTCATCACCCATTCAACGCCTTGACCAAACCGGGTGGATCTCTTTCCAATATTCACAAACTGTGAACAACGCATAGGAGTCAAAGTTAAAGCTTCTACAAGAGACAACAATACAGCCACTGTAATGGTCACCCCAAACTGATAGAAAAACTTCCCAATCACGCCACTCATAAAGGCCACAGGCAAAAAGATCGCCACGACTGAAATAGTAGAGGCTAAAGCAGCGAAAGTTATTTCTTTAGAACCTGCCAATGCAGATAATATTCGACTCTTTCCTTTTTCTTGATGACGAATGATATTTTCAAGCACCATGATGGCATCATCAACCACAATTCCTATAGAAAGACTCAATCCCAGCAGGGTAAAGGTATTTAAAGTAAACCCAGCAAAGTAAAGAACGATAAAGGTACCGACAACTGATGTTGGAATGGCCAAGAGAACATTAAGGGTGGACGTCCAAGACCCCAAAAACATCCAACAAACAAGTCCAGTCAAAAAAGCTGAGAGTAATAAAGTGAAATTCAACTCGTGAACTGCTTGCTCAATATAACGGGTGCTATCAAAATTGACACTGAGCTTCATTCCTTGCGGCAATCCTTTTTGGACTTCTGCAACCTTAGTCCGTACAGCTTTAGCCACTGCAACAGCGTTGGATCCGCGCTGCTTGAGAATGTTTAGTGCAACTCCGGGTGTGCCCATGGCACGGCTAACGCTTAATGCATCCGCCATACCTTCCTCAATACGGGCTACTTGTTTCAAATAAATAGGAGCATAATTGGGTTGCCCACCGCGAGAATTAATGACTAGGTTACCAAACTCCTCAATAGTTTTAGCTTCTCCCATGGTTCTGACATTTAATTGACGTTTGCCATCCTGTAATTGGCCTGCCGGACCTTCCAGATGTTCGTTCTGAATCGTACTAATAACATCGTTAACGGAAAGTTCATACGCATTAAGAGCCTTCTCATCAACCCAAATTCTTAAATTAGGGTTGCGGTACCCGCCTAAAGTAATGTCACCAACACCTGCCACAGTAGAGAACTGATTCTTAATACGATCATTAGTAAAGGACATTAGATCCTTAAGAGGATATTTATCGCTCTCTAAGGTCAAAAGCATAATCGGTTGGTCTTCGGGATTTGATTTACGAATGGTGGGTGATGTTATCTGTTTAGGTAATTTCTGGAGGACAGCGGCAACCTTAGCCTGCACATCCTGAACCGCCAAATCTATATCACGGTTAAGTTCAAATTCAATCGTGACAGTTCCTTCAGAATCTTCTGATCTAGAAGAGATACTGCGGATGCTCTGAATGGTCATGACCGCATCTTCAACGATATCAACGATGGAAGTTTCAATAACCTCTGGAGCTGCCCCTTCTAAACGGATGTTAACAGATACGACAGGATAATCCACATCAGGAAGCTGGCTGATTCCCATACGCATAAAGGAAATCCCACCAAATACGATTAACCCAAACATGAGCATCCAAGCAAAAACTGGACGTCTTATAGAAATCTCAGATAAATTCATTGTAAATGAAATCTTTCAGTAAAAAGACGGTAGGCGGCAACTAATTAGTACGATTTGCCTGTCACATAATGCTCAAGTTGAGTGATCGAAAATTTATGGTCCTCAATAATCTTGTTGACCACATCTCCTATACTAATTAAACCAATAAGCTGATCATTTTCTATCACAGGAAGATGTCGAATGCGTTTAGCAGTCATCAGAGACATGCAATCTTCGGTGGTTTCCGAAGGTGAGACAAAAAGAATTCGGGTAGTCATAATATCCTTAACAGGAACCTCTTCTGGTCGAAGATTGCTTTTGGCAGAATGCCGAGCAAAATCTCTTTCAGAGAATACCCCAACAATATCTTTACCTTCTAAGACAAGCACGGCTCCAACATTCTTCTCAGCCATAAAAATAAGCGCTTTTTTGACCGTATCTTGAGGGCTGATAGTCCAAACAGTGCTACCTTTTGCTTTAATAATTTCACGCACGTGTGTCATTGATATCCTCCGTCTTTAAGTTGTGGCCTGTTAAGGGCTTCTTAAACGAAATACATTCTATACCCTTAAGGAGAACCTTAGCAAATTAAAAAGACAATTTATAAGAATTAATTTTTTACTGCTTGTTCTACCAATCCACTGGGAAATAATCTTTCAGAAATTTACCACTCCAATTCTTCCCTGTTAAAATACCATCAAAAAAAGGATCGCAAACTCGAGCAGCCCCATCAACGATATCTAAGGGGGGTTGAAAATCATGATTCTCCTGTTTTTGGGTGGCAAAGGCAATAGGGTCTTCATCAGTCACCCATCCGGTATCTACAGCGTTCATATAGATACCGTCTTTCTCCAAACCAATTGAGGAAGTGCGCACAAGCATATTTAACGCAGCCTTAGCCATATTTGTATGCGGATGACGATCCGTTTTGGTGTACCTATGAAATTTTCCTTCCATAGCCGACACATTAACCATATGCTTTTGGCCTGTATTCTCACGCTTCATCATAGCCGTCAATTTATTACATAGGACGAAAGGCGCTATAGAATTAACTAATTGAAGCTCAATCATCTCAGCTGTGGAAATCTCTCCTAAAACCAAACGCCAACTATTGGTTTTACGCAAATCCACCTGCTGCAGATCCGCATCCAATTGCCCTTTTGGGAAAACTTTTTCAACTGGCATATTTTGATCATGCACATAAGGAATCTGAGAAAGTTTGGCTGATGCACTTAAACCCATCCCTATCATCTTCCCACCCCAAGAAAGTGTAGGAACTAATTCTGTAGAATTAGGGAGTCCTTGGGAAGTTAACTTATTCTTACAGATCTCAAAAGGTCTCAGCAAGGCCTGCACCTTATCCGGTAAGGTTTCAAAGGGTTGCAATTCATTAGCCATTAAATGTGCATAAAATCCGGGGGGTCGCCTAACTGTTTGCGCCGCATTATTAACTAAGATATCTAAACGATCATAATTTTGTTCAATGTAATTACAGAACAATTCCACACTAGGGGTATGACGTAAGTCTAGGCCATAAATGTGCAAACGTTCCTTCCAAACTTCAAAATCATTTTCTTTAGAGTAACGCAATGCCGAATCAACAGGAAAACGAGTAGTCGCTATGACTCGAGCTCCAGCTCGCAACATCATCAATGAAGCTTGGTAGCCAATCTTTAATCGTGACCCCGTAATAAGCGCCACCTGTCCTTCTAAGGATGCAGTCTGAAAACGCTTAGAATAATTAAACCCAGCACAGCTTGGACACATGGAATCGTAAAAGAAATGCACTTGATTAAATTCAACTTTACATACATAGCAGGAACGTGGCTTGATTAATTCTAAAGACTTCTGAGAACTAGCATCCGCAATCTGAAGCGGTGCTGAAAAAACAACAGCTTCACGAGCCTTTCGAATTCCTGTGGAAGCTCTAACAGCCCTTTCATGAACATGAAATTTCTGTCTCTTTAACTGCTTTGTCTCTTTATTTCTTTTGCGAAACTCATCACGACTTGGACGGGAAATATAACCTGTCACTTTTAAAAGAGCATTTCTTTGTTCAAGAGACAAATGCGCCATTTCAGAGGTGTTCATAACCAAATCTTCAAGAATAGTAATGCATTGCTGGATTTGATCTTGAGAATACTTTGCTGTTAGAATTTTATTCATAAACACTTTCATTAAGGCAATATTTAGAACATTAAGTCAGAAACCTTTGAGAAAACTTAACTTCTTTGTAAGACCTTGTCAAATAATAAATATTTAAAACTAACGCTTCAATTCTGCAGGATCAAATACTAATTGGTACGGCTTTGCAATAACTTGCCCACTATAGCTTGAAGGCAACACTCTACAACGACTATGTCCAGAAATCCCAGCGGCATTACATGCCGATAATATAAAGGGGGAAAAATGATGCACCTGTTCAATCATAAGATTATATTCATACGGAAGAGAACGATTAATAAGGACTTGAGAATGAGATAGTCTTATATATATGAAATATTTAATATTTATCAAATCTGCCTTGGATAATTTATTATTAATATAATCAAATTCTTTCTTATAGTTCCGCACAATATCTGATAATGTCAGAGACACAATCAAGGCGCAAGACAGCATAAAAACAGCCGCAAATCTTGATACCCAAGGTTCCAAAAATATCTTTTTCTCAAAAACCCAACGTAATAGAGCCACTAAAGTAAGCACTGCCATTACTGAACTAACAAATACAAATCTATAGCCCGTCAAGTTCGTTACATTCTTAGCCAAGATAATAGGAAGAACAGACAAAACAAGAAGCATAAAGCAAACTAATAAACGTTCAATAAACAATCTCTTTTCTTCAACAAAAAAAGAAGATCTTAAACGAATTAAAGCTAAAGAAACAATTAAATAAACGAAAGCAAATCCAATAAGCCCCCCCATTATATGAAAAATAAAATCAAAAGATCCTGCAAAAGAAACAAAAAATGCTTCAGCTAAAACCCTCTGCTTAATTAATAAATTTTGGACCAACCCCATATCATAATAGGGGTCTTGATTAAGCATTTTATACTTAAAAAAGAACGGAGTTACCCAAGCCCTCTCTAAACACCTATAAATTATTAATGATACTCCAAAGAATGTAACATCTAAAATAACCCTACGCTTTACTTGGGCCCAATTATTAGAATCCGCGAATACCACATAAGCGAAAGTAAATGCAAAAACAATTAAAGAAGTTGGAGGATAGTGAAATAATGAAATAATAAAAATTAATGATGCGCTAATCCCCCAATGAAATTTATATTTGGGAGAATTCCGAGCAGATTCTAAAGCAAAATAAGCCATAGAGGCAAATATAAGATTAAAAAAACCTTGAAAAACAACACAAATCCATAAAACATAAACAGTTGAAGCTGGTAACAAACCAATAAGAACAATAATCAAAATCACCCATATTCTTTCGATTTTTAATGATTTTCTAAGGAAGTATCCAAAAATTAATAAAAACATCATCATAAAAATAAATCCTGTTAATCTCCACCAAACAAAATCTTCTACCTTGTTAACAGAATTAAATATAATATTACTCATTAACGCACTTAAAGGACGACCAATAGATAATAAGGAATTTGTTTCACTGAATCCAAACCAACCAAATTGAGGTATTTTAAACAATAAGGAATAATCCGTATGCATTCCCCACACTGAGAAAACTGCAGGAGCGTATACTATGGACAATAAACTTATAATAAGGGGAAACCAAAAATTTAGCATATATTAAGATTTTATTGATATAAACAAATGCATTATAGGATTAAAAAAGAATTCTTGAAGAAAATAACATTTTATAATTCTTAACATTATGTCTTGATTCCTAAACTAATAAAGATAAAATCAAATCATATTATTTATGGATAAAAAAACAATTTCATACCTTAGAAATAAATTCCCAAGATTATTTAATTGGATAGTTAAATCAACTCTCCTTTCGTGGATCATTTGCGAATTGGACCGTGGTCGCTATTTATATTGTCTAATTACAAAGAAGCCTTATTTCGGAACAGTATTTCTTGCAGGACAAACCTTACAAGAAAGAAAAGACTGGATGAAACGCTTAGTTAGACAAGAAATTACTAAAAACCACAAGTTAGAATTTAGCATTATTGAAATAGGTTCATGGGTGGGCGACTCAGCAGTATTATG
>JBAXBI010000052.1:0-8138 GCA_037142055.1 Candidatus Omnitrophota bacterium
GCTTCAAAGGCTTCAGCAATTTTCTTACCGATGATAACATCGCTGTTAGCTGCAATAGCTGCAACTTGCTCAACTTCTTTAGAATTCTTAAGATCAACTTTCTTAGCAATCTTAGCAATTCTAGCAATTACTTTCTCAACCGCTTGGTCAATACCACGCTTTAAAGCCATGGGATTAGCACCTGCAGTAACATTCTTAAGACCTTCACGATAAATCGATTCAGCTAAAATGGTTGCTGTTGTCGTACCGTCACCGGCGATATCAGAAGTCTTTTCAGCTACTTCTTTAACCATCTGAGCGCCCATGTTTTCAAAAGGATCTTCTAATTCAATCTCTTTAGCAACAGAAACACCGTCCTTGGTTACTGTTGGGCTTCCAAATTTCTTATCCAAAACTACATTACGGCCTTTAGGACCTAAGGTCACTTTAACCGCACGAGCTAATTGCTCTACACCGCTTAAAATCTTACGGCGGGCTTCATCTTCATATATTAATTGTTTTGCTCCCATTTCTACTCCTCCTTTAAATTTTACTAAATGAACACGCTTCCCGTGCTCAACTTAAATTATTTTACAATTGCTAAAATATCATCTTCCTTCATGATTAACAACTCTTCGCCCTCTTTGGTGGTGATTTCTGTACCAGAATATTTTCCGTACAATACTCGGTCACCAACCTTAACTTCTGGAGTTTGAACTTGTCCACTTTCCAAGATTTTTCCTTTACCGACAGCCACAACCTTACCTTCTTGAGGCTTTTCTTTAACTGTATCTGGCAGGACAATACCGCCTTTTGTTACTTCTTGCGCTTCGAGCGCCTTGACCACAATTCGGTCGCCTAATGGTTGAATCGCCATAACTTTTCCTCCTGTTATATGGTTTTATTAACGAATTTAATTAGCAGTTCAATTTCTAGAGTGCTAAGTTTATCAAAGAAAAACACTTTGTCAAGAAAAAATTAGCGGTCAATTATTTAGAGTGCTAAAATGTAAAGTCCTTTAAAAACAAGATTCTCGTCGATAATGCGGATTTTGGGAGATACAAATTTTTTCATTAGCTGTGTATGCCCGCCTGTCATAACAACCTTAGGCTTAACCTTAACTTGACGAGCTAATAGGTCAATAAAGCCTTGACACAAAGCTCCATAGCCATAAAAAAGACCACTTAAAATACTTTCTTGTGTTGTCTTTCCAATAGGATTCTTAGGAGCATGAATGTCTATTTCCGGTAATAAAGCGGTCTTTAAAAACAATGCTTCAGCCGACAAACGAATCCCTGGAACAATAGCTCCGCCAAGATATTCTCCCTTTTGAGAAACAACATCAAAAGTAATCGCCGTACCTAAATCAACTACAATCAAGGGTTTTCCATATAACACTAAAGCTGCATAAGCACCTACAAGCCTATCTTGACCTACTTGAGAAGGCTTCTTATAACAATTCTTTATGGGCACAATAACATCACGACCAACCACAACAGGCCTTGTATTAAGTATTTTCTTAATATACCTCTCCACTAACTCAGTCTTCGTGGGAACAACCGAACATATAACCACCCTTTTACAATCATACCCTTTTTTAAGGAAGTAATTTAACCGTTTATTTAAAGCTACTTTTAAAACATGGGATTTATCAGTTGTATCGATACGTAGAGATTCTATAACTTTCCCCTTTTTAAGAACACCTAAAGCGATTGTTGTATTTCCTATATCAATTGCCAACATTTAATTTTCCTTCTAATTGACGAATCTTATCCCTAATTTGAGCAGCTTTCTCAAACTCTAAATTTCTTGCAGCTAAATCCATTTGCCGTTCTAATTCACTAATAAATGTAGATACTTCATATTCTTCTTCCGTTTGACCTGTTAAAGATCTAGTAAAATCTTCGGCTTCAGCAAATTCTTCAATACCCTGCCGTATGGCCCTTTCAATGGTAGTGGGCGTTATCTGATGCTTAACATTAAATGCCCTCTGAATCTTTCGACGACGCTCACCTTCAGCTATTGTAGCCTTCATAGCAGCTGAAACAGTATCTGCATACATAATAACTTGACCATTAACATTTCTAGCGGCCCGACCTGCCGTTTGAATCAAAGAAGTCTGCGAACGTAAAAATCCTTCTCTATCGGCGTCAAATATAACAACTAAACTCACCTCTGGCAAGTCTAAACCTTCACGCAATAGATTGACCCCAACCAAACAATCAAATTTCTTAAGTCTTAAATCCTGTAAAATCTTAACACGATCAAAAGTTTCGATATCAGAATGTAGATACTTAACGGAAAGCGATGCCCTTTGCAAATACTCACTAAGATCTTCTGCCATCCGTTTTGTTAATGTTGTAACTAAAACACGCTCATTTCTATTGGCCCTAATTTTAACCTCTTTTATCAAGTCCTCTACCTGTCCTGCTGTAGGACGCACCATAATCGGCGGATCAATAATCCCTGTAGGTCGAATAATCTGTTCAACAATACAGTCTTTGGCTTCTTTACGTTCATAGGGCGCTGGAGTCGCGGAAACATAAATTCTTTGCTTCAGAAGCGTCTGTAGCTCAGGAAATCTTAACGGTCTATTATCCAAACATGACGGTAAACGAAATCCATGTCGAACTAACATCTCCTTTCGTGAACGATCCCCCTCATACATCCCATTTAACTGAGGAACAGTCACATGACTTTCATCGATAATTGTCACAAAATCTTCTGGAAAGTAATCAATTAAACAAAAAGGTCTTGCTCCCGCCGGCCGTCCAGAGAGAACCCTAGAATAATTTTCAATCCCCTTACAGGCACCTATTTCTTTAAGCATTTCCATATCATAACGAGTTCGAGACCTTAACCTCTGCGCCTCAAGCAATTTTCCCTGTGATTCAAATTTTTCTACAGAGTCATTAAGTTCTTGCTCAATCTCCTGCAATGCCTGTGATAATCGTGGAGGCGAAACCAAAAAATGCTTAGCAGGATAAATATAAGTCTTCTCAAGTTCTGCAATCGTCTCGCCCGAAACAGGATTAATCTGACGGATTCTTTCAATTTCTTCATCAAAGAATTCAATACGAAGTGCGTCCTGGCGATAAGCTGGAAAAACTTCTAATACATCACCCCTTACACGCATCTTGCCGCGGGCAAATTCATAATCATTACGCTCATACTGAATACCAATCAATTGCTCCAAGACAGCATCACGATCAATGCGCTGACCTTTTTTTAACTGTATCATATAATTCTGATAATCTTCAGGAGATCCAAGGTTATAAATACAAGAAACACTAGCAACAATAATCACATCCTTACGCGACATTAAAGAAGTGGTTGCTGCTAAACGTAATCGATCTAAACGATCATTAATAGAGGAGTCTTTTTCAATGTAAACGTCTGTATGAGGAATATAGGCTTCTGGTTGGTAATAATCATAATAACTAACAAAATATTCAACGGCATTATTAGGAAAAAATTCCTTTAATTCACTATAAAGCTGAGCTGCCAAGGTCTTATTGTGAGAAATGACCAACGCTGGTCGATTAACCCTTTCGATAACATTGGCAATAGTAAAAGTTTTTCCGCTCCCTGTTACACCTAAAAGCACTTGAGCATCAAGATTACGGTCAAGCCCACCTGATAGAACTTCTATAGCCTTTTTTTGATCTTCAACAGGCTTAAAATTACTTTTCAAAACAAATTTATCCATAAATATCAAACAGCTTTTGGAGGGTTCTCTATCTGGGATTCTTCCTTTAATATTTCAAGGAATACATCAACGACTTGAGGGTTAAACTGGAGGCTACGATGATCAACAAGCTGCTGCATAGCTTCTTCTTTACTTAAAGCCTTGCGATACGCCCTATTGGAAGTCATGGCGTCATAACTATCTGCTACTGTCACAATAGCAACAAATAGAGGTATTTGATCCTGGATTAAACCATCAGGATACCCCTTACCATCAAAACGTTCATGATGATTCCGAATAATAGCCAACATTAAAGGATCTTCTAAAATAGGTTTTAGAATTTTTTCTCCCATGACCGGATGATGCTTCATTAAGTCAAACTCCTGCTGGTCAAGACCTGCAGGTTTAAGAAGAACATTATCCCTTATCCCTACCTTGCCTATATCATGCAAAAGAACCACGCGTTTAAAATGATCCACCAGTTTTGGATCAATTCCCAACCGTAAGGCTATCTTCTCTGCATAATAAGCCACCTTTTCCGAGTGACCCAATGTTGAGGCATCACGAGCTTCAATGAGGATAGACATCGATTTAACAGAATCAAGGAAATAATTACGCAATAACTGACGATAAAGCTCAAGACCTTGGGCCATATCGTTAAAAGATGTGGCCAACTGAGCTATTTCATCATTGCCATAAACACGTACTTTATGGTTCCAATTTCCCTCTTTAATATAATCAACACCTATTTTTAGTTGCTTAACCGGCTGAACTACTCTTCCCGAAATCAAAGAACCAAGAATAATCGCAAAAATAATTCCTATTAATAAGAAAATCAATGACTCTTTAAAAATTCTCTGTTCCATAGAATAAATATTGGAAGCATCAATATCCATTCCCAAAACAGCAAAAGGTTTTCCAAATTCATCTCTAATGGGCGCATAACCCGAAAGGGTTGTCCCATATTCATCTGTTTCTAACTTAAAATCAGCGGCCGGGTGATTGAGCCCATTTATCATTTCTCTAAATCGACCAGCATTATAATTTGCACCAGGAAAAACTGCTGGAATTATAACCCCATTGGGCTTAGTCGATTCCAAATCTACAATGAACTGCCAAACTCCACTTTTTTTAGTAGGAGTTAATATATAAATATCTTCTATCTGAGGATTTGTAGCCTTTATTTTCTTTATGTCTTCTAAAATAATTTGATAAGAAGAGGAGTTGATTCCCTCTGGATTAAGAGGCACTTCTTTAAGCTGGTGAGGGTTAATCATTAAAGCTGCATTTTTAGCAAGATTTTCTAAAAGCACCCTCTGACTATTTAACTGAGATTTAAAGGTAAGATGATAATTTAAGACGTTATTGATAACAGCCAACAAGACCATCGAGACAATCATGGCTGAAGTTACACGAAAACGAAATGAAGAAAATAAATTTTTCATAATATTATAAAGAATTATTTATTTGCTAATTCTTGTTCAATCTTATCTAAAAGACGATTACTTACCTTATCGTTACGGGAACCATGAAACTGTTTAATCACAGTCGAAGAAATAGCCTCATAGCGAACTTCTACCTCAGCCCCTTCAGCAATAGGATGAACATAAACATTCAAATGAGTAAAGGTTGAATACACAACTTTAGGATGTTGCTTTATTTCTGTAAAGAATAAAACATCCTGACTTTGGTCTTCCCCGCCTTCTCTACGCTCATAAATGGAAGGATTTACTTGCCTTTGTATCTTCCAACCCTCCTTAAATAAAACAACCGCAACAGCGTCGACAATATCTTGATACTTACCTGTTATTTTACGAACGTAAGGATGATCTGCCTTGATATAATCAGGAAACTCTAAAGTAGTACAGCCCGTTAATGTTAGTAAAAGAATAATCAAACCTAATTTTTTCATATAATTTAACAGATCTTACCATGCTTATACGGACGGCTTTTATTTTTCTCAGCCTTTTTAATTATTTCAGCCTCGATATCAATGCCTAAACCACCACAGAGATCAAAAAGTCGGATAAAGGTATCCGCAAGTTCTTCTTTAAAATTAGCATGATCTTGATGTCGATAACCTTCCATAGCTTCAGCTAATTCTGTAACAATAAGCATCAAAGCCTCTCCAATATTCCGATCCTTTTCCCAAAACCCCTTTTCCTTGGCAATACCATGACAAAGTTCACACCACTGCTTAATAGTTAAATCTTGATTCATAAAATCTCCTAATTATTGATTAATAATAGCATCCGACATAAGCACAACATCTTTGATGGCCGCTACATCATGCACACGCACAATATTTGCGCCTGTTGCAATTCCCAAACTTACCGCTGCAGCCGTTCCCATTAGCCGCCCTTCTATATCCTTACTAACTACTTGACCTATAAATGACTTTCTAGAAGGCCCAATCAAAATCGGACATCCTAGTTCATGCATCTTATAAAGAGTTCTTAAAATTTCTAAATTTTGTTCAGACGTTTTGGCAAAACCTAACCCTGGATCAATGATGATTCTATCTTTTTTTATCCCCATCTCCAAGCATTTTTCTAAAGAGATTTTAAGCTCCTTAAGAATTTCTTGCATAAGATTCTTATACGATGCTTTCTTTTGCATATTGCAAGAGTTTCCGCGCATATGCATTAAAACAATTCCCGCTTGATAATCACGAACCAGCTTAAGCAACGGCCTACTTATTTGAGAACCCTTAATGTTATTAATGATACTTGCCCCAGCATCCAAGGCTTTCTGTGCTACTTGAGGTTTATACGTATCAACGGATATTGGAACCTTGACTGTTTTTGCTAATTTAACTAGTGTAGGCATTAAACGATCAAGTTCTTGACTTACAGATACAATACTTGCTCCTGGACGTGATGATTCAGCGCCCAAATCTATAATATCTGCTCCTTGGGCAATCAATTTCTTAGCAAAACGGATATTGCTGGAGGGATCATTCGTATGAATTAAACAACCATCTTTACTAAAAGAATCAGGAGTTAAATTAACCACCCCCATCAAAAGCGTCCTACCTTGTAAATTTAAGGTATATTGACGGGCTTTAAGAAGGTACCGTGGTCGAGGTGGTTGTGCCGTTAGTGGCCGGCTCGTCATGATGCAAATTTAATTTATGTTCAGGGATATTTAAAAGCTGGCGAACTTCTTCAATATCCAGGGTTTCTTTTTCTATCAAACGCTTCGCCAAAGCTTCTAATTTTTCTCTGTGCTCTAATAAAAGCCTTTTTGCTCTTTCATAAGATTCATGAACCAAACTGTGAATTTCTTCGTCAATCTTTCGAGCTGTCTCTTCGCTATAATTTTTCTCATCAAACAAATCACGACCTAAGAACATTTGATGTCCCTGTTTACCAAAAGCCAACTTATCTAGCTTATTACTCATCCCATATTCACAAACCATACTACGGGCAATTTGGGAAACTTTTTGCAAGTCATTAGAAACACCGGTAGTGGTATCATTCATATAAATCTCTTCACCGACCATGCCCCCTAAGAGAACCGTCATAATGCCTTTAAGTTCACCTTTTGCCATATAATGTTTATCTTCAGTCGGAGGAGTTACCGTATAACCACCCGCCATACCACGTGGTATAATAGAAACCTTTGTAAACGTATCTACCTCATCAATTAAAACAGAAAGCATAGCATGGCCCGCCTCATGGTAGGCTGTCATTTCCTTTTCTTTCTTGGAAGAGACGCGGTTCTTTTTTTCAGGCCCCATCGTTACCCGTTCAACAGCCGCTAACATTTCTTCCATTTCAACAGCTTCTTTATTGCGACGAGCAGCCAAAAGAGCCGCTTCATTACAAACATTAGCTAAGTCTGCACCTGAAAAATAAACTGTTTGCTGAGCAATCCTACGTAAATTTACACCTTCAGCTAACTTAATTTTCTTAGTATGTACTTTTAGAATTCCTTCACGGCCATTGATATCAGGTAAACCGACCATAATTTGGCGGTCAAAACGGCCGGGACGAAGAAGGGCCGGGTCCAATGTATCCGGACGGTTTGTGGCAGCAATTAAAATTAAACCGGCAACAGTATTAAAACCATCCATTTCAACCAACAAAGCATTTAACGTTTGCTCGCGCTCATCATTACCGCCACCAATTCCAGCAAAACGTTGTCGACCAACAGCATCAATTTCATCAATAAAAATAATTCCACCTTTACCAGAAACTTTAGCAGCTTTACGACCTTGTTCGAATAAATCACGTACGCGAGAAGCCCCGACCCCTACAAACATTTCTACGAAGTCTGATCCACTTAATGAAAAGAATGGAACTCCCGCTTCACCAGCGACTGCTTTAGCTAAAAGGGTTTTTCCAGTTCCTGGAGGCCCAACTAACAAAACACCTTTGGGAATCTTCCCTCCTAAACGTTCAAACTTCTTGGGATCTTTGAGAAACTCAATAACTTCTTGTAACTCTTCTTTCGCTTCATCAACACC
>JBAXBI010000053.1:0-7998 GCA_037142055.1 Candidatus Omnitrophota bacterium
TTGGTCTTTTCCCCACCAACATATAACCACCCCGCCTTAACTCGGGGATTCCGTCCCTTGCTTCCAGCGGTGGCCTTCTTGCGAAGCTTCTAGTCATGTTGGTAAAGTATCTACGCTGCGTTCTCCGACAGATTCAGCCCTTCGTTATCCTTCGCTGCCCAGCACACAATATGGCCTCTGCTGACTTCTGCTTGTTCTTCTCATCACCTCACGACGATGATAGCCTTACGGCAAACATGCAGACCTCCCCGGGTAATGCGCACTTACTTTCCCACTTATACCCGCCACATCTACGTCCATACTTTCCGTATAGATTTAGGGCTTTGAATCTAATGGCCTTCTCACCCAGCATGTCCGCCTCTATGTGATTCCTGTTCGTCGAGCCAGTGGTTTGCCTCTCACTTCCTTCAGATTCCGCCTCGCGACGGACACCCCTTGCGATTTTGGCTAACAGTTCCTTCTATCAGGCCTGTAGCGGTCTTTCACCGCCTAGTAATTGCGCCATGCCGGGCGCACCATAAAAAACCCCCTGCGATTATTGAAATCACAGGGGGTATAAAAACGATAAAGTTATTTGGGGCCTAATTAACGAGTTGGCTTAGAATAACGCTTTTCTGTGGGGCGGCCACCATATTTTGATTCTCCCCTAGGCTTAGCACGATCCCCAAACTTTGATCCCCTGCGATCTTTAAACCCTTCTTTAGATCCTTCTTTAGATGCTCCCTTAAAACCCCCCTTAAATCCTTCTTTTGATCGACCTGAAGACCAGGGTCTTGGTTTGCTTCTTCCTCCTGATCTAAAACTTGACCCTGAAGAGGATTGATTAAATTTCTCGCCTGGAACTTCAGGATGACTGATCACAGGAAGCTGTTTATTGATCAGCCGTTCAATGTTCTTTACATCCCTGCTCTGATCTGGTGTTGCAAAAGAAATCGCGCGACCTTTCTTTCCCATCCTGCCGGTCCGGCCAATACGATGGACATAATTTTCCACATCATCAGGTAAATCGAAATTAATAACCGTCTCAATATGTGAAACATCAATCCCTCTAGAGGCGATATCGGTGGCTACCAAGATACGATACTTCCCTGCCTTAAACCCTTCTAAAGCCTCTCGGCGCTGAGCCATAGACTTATTGGAATGGATCTCAGCAGTGCGGTGACCTAACTGACAAATAGTCCTAACAATCTTCTGTGCCCCATGCTTGGTACGGGTAAACAAAAGTACAGATCCATGATATTCATGAAGGATTTTCTCCAAAAGAATAATTTTGGCTTCATGTTTGACGACGTAAAGTTCCTGTGTAATCCCATCAGCTGTTGTCCCTGAAGGGGCAACTTCAATATGGATAGGAAGTTTCATATAGGTATTGACCATCCGCATGATTTCTGCCGGCATCGTTGCTGAAAAAATCATCGTCTGGCGTTCCCGTGGTACGTTCTTCAAGATACGTTCAACCTGAGGAGCGAATCCCATATCCAACATACGATCTGCTTCATCAAGGATGAGAATAGCCACCTTTCCTAAAGAAACATTTCTGTTCTCTAGATGGTCTATCAATCTTCCAGGTGTTGCAATGATAATGCGAGGACTCTTACGCAACGCC
This sequence comes from Candidatus Omnitrophota bacterium, assembly GCA_037142055.1. Classification (GTDB taxonomy): domain Bacteria; phylum Omnitrophota; class Gorgyraeia; order Zapsychrales; family Fredricksoniimonadaceae; genus JACQCF01. The sequence goes on from JBAXBI010000053.1 coordinate 1,607, forward strand.
TCTTGTTGAGGACGCATAGGCATGCCACCTATAAGACAGGCTGTTTTCATTCCAAAAGCTCCCGCTAAAATACGTACGGCCTCCTCAATTTGGACAGCTAGTTCACGAGTCGTGGCCAGGATCAAAGCAATCCCTTCTTTTTGGGCTAGCTGCTGAATCATAGGAATAGAAAAAGCATGTGTCTTTCCTGTTCCTGTCTGTGCAATCCCAATCACATCTTTGCCTTCAATGGCCAGTGGTATCGCTTTTCGCTGAATAGGCGTTGGGGCCTTAAATTTAATACGTTCAAGCGTCTCTAAAATCTTTGGGGCAATCCCAAGGCCAAAGAAACTAGAATCTGAATTAGAAACTACGTTAGATCGATCATTATTTTGTTTTGTCATAAGACTCCTATTTTATCACTCCTCAAAGTACTGATAAACAAATATCAGACTTCAGAAGCATCATTTTGACTGGAAAAATTAATTTTCACACGATTTTGTTTATTTTCAAGCGGCATTGTTTCTTTAACAATCTTAGAAAGCGAGGAAAAATTCTTTGTCAACCAAGACAGAACGGCCATCTGTCTTTTTGTTTGAGCAAGCGGCCGTGCTGGTGATCCCCAAACAACGGCATTATCCTCAATATTACCAATGACTGCACTTTTACCACCTATTACTACATTTTTACCTACCCTGACATTATCAGTGACTGCTATTTGCCCACTCATAGTCACATTATCTTCGATCACAGTACTTCCCGCAACCCCACACTGTGCTGCCATAATAACATTTTTACCTATTTTGACATTATGCGCAATATGACAAAGATTATCTAATTTAGAATTACTGCCAATAATAGTATCATCCAAAGACCCTCTGTCGATTGTACAATTAGCACCTATCTCCACATTATCCTCGATAATAACCTTCCCCAATTGAGGAAATTTATAAATAATATCCTTATCTTTCACATATCCGAATCCATCACTACCAACTACAACTCCTGCATGAAGAATGACATTATCTTTTAGCACTGTATTCTCATAGAGAACTACCCGAGGATAAAGATGACAAGAAGAACCTATGAAACAATTCCTCTTTATAACGGCTCCACTTTCTATGATCGTATAATCAGAGATGATAACATTTTCTTCAATAGTTACATGAGAATCAACCCAAACATTATTTCCAAACGTTACAGAATTGGCAACAACGGCAGAAGGATGAACAAAAGCTGGTTTTAAAGTCGGCTTATATAAAACATTATATAAAATTAAAAACGCAAATTTAGGATTGGCAACTCTAATAAGATTTTTAGTAGATTTCCTAACTGTATTCGTCGTTAAGACACACCCCGTTTGACTTTGCTCGGCTATCGTAAGCTTATCTTCATCCATCGCAAAGGTTAAATCACTTCTTTTTGCAGCTCCTGAACCACTTAAGCCAGTAATATTAACATTCCCATCACCTTCAACCACACCTTTGACTAGAATAGCCAAGTCGCTAATCTTCATTAATTCTCCCTACTTTGATTTTAAAGCTGGAGCCTTCTGCTTCTGGTCATAATGAACATTACAAAAAGGCTCATGATTATAAATACTTAAGATGTGCTTACACCCATAATACTTACATTTCCTACCCTTCCTGGAAGTCGACATTTTTTTGGACACGGCCATTTACCTTTCGCTAAATAAGAATCTATAAAATTACGCCTTATGCCTAAAAGTAATTCTTCCTCTTTTTAAGTCATACGGTGATAAAGCAACCGTAACCTTATCCCCTGGCAGGATCTTAATAAAAAATCTTCTCATCTTACCTGCAGGGTAAGCAGTAATCGTATGGCCGTTGAGCATTTCAACAGTATATTGGGCATTCGATAGTGCTTTTTGAATAATACCTTCCACCTCTATAGCTTCTTCTTTAGGCATAACAGTTTTCTTCTCCTTTATGTTATTCAAACTTAGTTAATTCAGAAAATCCCGTAGATGCACATGACAATATATTTCTGAATTATAAATACTCAAACGTTGATGGCACCCGCGCTTCCTGCAAACTCTTCCCGCCCTAAAAATCTTAATGACCAATCTTTTCTTAGCTTTGCGATGGAGAATTCTGTTAACCATTCATTTTTCTCTTGGGCCACGACTACAGTGCTCTTACATTGACCGCCCAATTTTCATTGCGTTGGCATTCAATATCATACTCAACCTCCTGGCCACCTTTTAAAATAGCTCCTTCTTGCAAATGAATATAATTTGCATAGACAGTAAGTGTTCGGCCTGAGTCAGAGTCTATAATACTCCCATATCCCTGCTGTGAATTATATTGTTTTACTTTACCTCTAGACATTAAAACCCCCGTCAGAAATTATTCTTTTGTATAAGGACGAATATGAAAAGCAAGGTAACCTTTATACGATGGCTGGATCTCAAATTCTACCGCCTGTCCTTCTGTTAAATCTGTAAACTGAATATCCCAAAGGCAGTGCTTATGGAAATGAATATCTTCTCCACTTTGAGTTCTAATGCTACCGTATTCCTTGTCGTGAACTAATTTTGCAACATTTCCAATCTGCATTCTTAGTCCTTATCTTTTTCAATATCTTTGAAAAATAAGATATTGATTTATTAAAACTAGATAAATAGAAGGTAAAGCTGACAGATGTCAGGAAAGAGGATCGAGAGATCTGTTTGGGAAGAAATTATCTATTTAAACGATCTACTATAAGTATACCTTATTACGACGATAAATACAACGGCTATTATTGGCTACAGCATCATTTTTATTAACTTATAACTCCCTAATCTTGACATCCTCGCGTTGTTTTAGTCATCTTATAAGCATAAATATGCCTTGAACTGTCTCGCTTTAAAGCCCCACCTTTACAACCTTTCTTTAAGAAAACAGCCTCAACTCCTCTAGCATCTGTCTCTGAACCAGCATCGCGACAGATCCACACGCCACTTTGTTCGTTGACATTATGATCAGTAAATAACCTTGAGCGAGGATTAATGGCTAAGCCCACATACCATTCCCGATAATTTGCCCCACTTTTTAAGATCAAATCATCAATGTCTTTTTCAATATTCATAAATCTTTTCTCCCGTAGGGCTAGACTTACGCCCTTCCGGCGAAGTTCCAGTTAAAATAAACTCACGCTCCTCCTGAGTGTTACTTATTAAAGCTTCCGCAATATTCTTAAAGCCTTGCAAATAAACAAAAAAACCTTCTACGGGAACATAGATTTCAAAATTCTTACCCGTTACTTCACATTGGCCAAATATTCGAATCTTATTGTTTTTAGACTCAAAATATCTCTTAAAGCGAAATGGAACAAGCGAAGAGTTTCGAATAGGCAGTTCTTGGATCATAAGAGTTAGTATCTCTTTCTGATTTCGTGTTCACTATTGTTACCCCAATTCCCAGTTCTATTCTTCCCCATACCTTGCGGAGTTTCACTCTTAGCCCTAGCTTCGCTTACATTAAGCACCATTCCTAAAAAATCTTTACCATTTATAGCCCCTATTGCAGCTTCTGCTTCCTGTTGAGAGGCCATTTCCACAAAACCAAACCCGCGAGGAATCCCCGTAATCCTATCCTTTAAAATGGTCACCTTAGATACAACTCCGAAAGCCTCAAATTCCTTACGAAGTCCATCTTCTGTGGATGCGTACGCCACATTGCCCACGAAAATATTCATGTAGTCTCCCTGTCTGCAGTTAGGCAAACATAAACGTATGTTTTAAAGCGGTTAACATTTCCCCCTTAAATCATCCTATTATTAAAATTGTAAGGGGCGAGCAAAGAAAATTTGATTACTAGAAGGACTATCTGAAGATAACTAGAAGAATCTTTTGATATGCTCTTTCGATCGATATGTGGAGGTACATTACAGGAGAAAGACTGATCCGTCAATCGATTTGATTCTTGCCACTAAGCGTTTCCAACTGCTCCCATCGCTGATAGGCTAAAAGAAGCTCATCAACAACATCTTCTGCACGCTGTTGTGTTTTGGCTACTTCTTGAGGATCGCCTTGATAAAATGAAATATCCGCTAAGAGGGCATAAAGCGTCTCTTGTTCTTCTTCAAGCTTCTGGATTAAGGCAGGTAATTGCTCTAATTCCTTTTGTTCTTTATAAGAAAGTTTTCGTAAAACAACAGGAGCGTTGATCTTTTTAGGTTCACTATCTGTTATAATTTTAAGGACCCGCTCCTTACCAGCACCTTTACGCTGAGTCAGCCAATCATCATACCCACCGGGGAACTCATAAACCTCTCCATGACCTTCCAACACAATAGTTGAGGTAACGACATTATTCAAAAACGTCCTGTCATGACTGACAAGAATCAAGGTGCCGGAATACTCCATCAAAAGCTCCTCAAGCAACTCCTGAGTTTCTATATCTAAATCATTAGTCGGCTCATCCATCACCAAGAAATTTGAAGGCTTAGTAAAAAGACGCGCTAGAAAAAGCCTGTTACGTTCTCCTCCAGAAAGCACCTTGACCGGCGTACGTGCTCTGTCAGGGGTAAATAAGAAATCTTGTAAATACCCAATCACATGCCGCGGCTTCCCGTTGATTGTAATGGTATCTCCCCCCTTAGAAACATTTTCGATCACAGTCTTTTCTTCATCTAACTGCTCACGTAATTGATCATAGTAAAGCACTTCTAAATTTGTTCCCGAACGAACCTTACCTTTAAGCGGTTGCAACTGACCTAAGAGAATACGCAATAATGTCGTCTTACCGGATCCGTTAGCACCAATAACACCAATTTTATCTGATCGCATAATTTGGGTGGAAAAGTCCCTGATAATACAATTGTCCCCATAACTAAAACCTAAATGTGCAGCCTTTATGACTAAATGACCTGAAGCATCCGCTTCCTGTGCTTGAATACGCGCTTGACCGATTTGTTGACGCTGGGCTTTTTTATCTTCACGCATTCGCTCAAGTGCCTTGACTCTACCTTCATTACGAGTCCTACGGGCTTTAACACCTTTACGGATCCATACTTCCTCTTCCGCTAACTTCTTATCGAAATCCGCACGTTGGGTAGCCTCATTTTCTAAGACCATTTGTTTGCGTTCTAAAAATGTTTGGTAATCACAGGACCAGTTAAAAATCTTTCCCCGATCTAACTCAATGATACGGGTTGCTAAATGCGTCATAAACATACGGTCATGAGTGACAAAAAATAATGTCCCCGGATAATTCTTTAAAAACCCTTCCAACCAATTAATAGTATCAATATCTAAATGATTGGTAGGTTCATCCAGAAGTAAAATCTCAGGTTTAATCACTAAGGCTTTAGCTAAAAGCACCCTACGTTTTTGACCACCGGACAATGTCTCAAAATCTGCCTCACCATCTAATTTCATATGAGAAAGTACATCTTCGACTTCTGTCTCTAAATCCCATCCGTTACTATGATCAATTGCTTCTTGTAATCGGCTTAACTCCTGCATTAATTGTGAGGTGTGTTCCGTATGTAAACGATGCGTCACATGATGGTAATCACTTAGGAGTTTGGCGCGTTCCCCTAAACCTGCAAAAACAATATCAAATACTGTCCCTTTGATATCACTAGGCACTTCCTGCGGCAGGTGAGTTACTTTAATCCCTTTTTGATAGACAATTTCTCCGCCATCAATCTCAATTTGACCGGCCATAACCTTCATCAAAGTCGTCTTCCCAACACCATTACGACCTAGCATAGCCACCCTCTCCCCAGGTTCTAACTGTAGGCTTAGACGTTCAAATATGAGAGGGCCACCAAAGGCCAAAGTGATTTCTTGTAAACTAATAAGTGCCATAGGTGGTAAAGTCTACTACATTGTCTCCAATTTAGCTACTCACTTTAAAATAAAACCCTCTGCAGCGTCCCTGTGAGGCCTGCAAAGGGCAAGATTAATAAATCCGATTATAACCGTTTCCATTTCAAAATAATAGAAATCTTAGCTAACCACAAACTCAAATAAACTAAAATAATACACCACATCAAAGGTTTATATTCTAAGAATGTATAAAATTGGTTAATGTCTTTAAAAAATATTTTATTATCTACAATACATAAAATAAAAGTAAGAAAAATAAAAAGCCCAATAACAAATACAATGATCCTACTCATCTGGGAATAAAATAAATATCGTAAAATAAAAAAATACGGCACAATTAAGAAAATTAGTGCATTTAAATAAGCTAAAGGATTAAACAAAAGACCACATACAAAAAGACAGGAGTAATCTAAATAAGTAATCTTAACATCCTTATCTTTTACGAAAAATGTATCAAAAAAGAAAACTGAAAAAAAAGCAAAACAACTTAACGCCCAAGAATAATAAACTATAGCTGTTAACACCTTTGTAATACATTCATAAGAAAAAACACCATACCCCTCATGTCTTA
>JBAXBI010000054.1:0-7857 GCA_037142055.1 Candidatus Omnitrophota bacterium
GGAAGTAAATTTATATTTTCAGACAAATTCAGTCGAGATGAATAAAACCATATTCATTTTCTATTGTGTAATGGGGGTTCTTTTTGCTGTAATACTTTTATCTTTTAATTTAATAAGTCACAAGATTCCTTATCAGAAGGACGGATTGGGGAAAGAGACGTATTCCAACGGTTCTACCTATGAAGGCAATTTCAAGAATGGTGAACGTTCTGGACATGGCAAAATTATCTGGAAGAATGGAGCAAGTCAAGAAGGTGAATATATAAATGGAGAATTAAATGGTAAGGTTGTGGTTAGATATGTTAATGGCAGTTTCTTTGAAGGGGAGTGCAAAAACGGCTATGAGTATTGTAAAGGCCTGTTACACTATAAAAATGGAACTCAGGAACAAATAGAAATTCGAAACGGAGAATTTACAACGTCACCTGTAGAAAGACAGCAAGTAACACAATAGATTATGAAAAAAGGTCAATGCATACTTAACGAATTAGCGCAAATTATCTCCGAAGAAAAAGGATTTAAAGCGGTTTGGGTGGATTCAGCTCATAAGAAGGTCTCTTTTGCCTTTGACCAGCAAGGCTCCTCTGAGAAATATAAGAAACGATTAGAAGAGATCCTAGCGCGATATAAGCCTCAAGAAGAATCTGGATGTGTGCAGGATCTTTGGCGTATTGATTGTCAGCTATGCGACAGGGGAATCAACCAATCTATGCCTTCTAATGTTCGCCTATTTGCCATTCCTGATGCTGGGGTTTTGATTGAACGTAAGAATCAACCGCATTTAGGGCCTTGGCATTGGCATGAAATCCACTGGGTGCATCTTAAGCCACGGCAGTTTACTCTTCCCTCGGATATTGTGACCCTTTCTGGATGGAAAAGAGAGCTTTTTGCTGCCATTATCTGTGGGGTGATGGCCTTAGTAGGATTTATTGTCGATTTCACTAAAGTGCCTTTGCCAGGATTCATCCATGTTGGTTTGTATATGATTGCCTACTTAGCTGGAGCTTGGTATCCAGCTAAGGAAAGCTGGCAACTGCTGCGGCGAAAGATTTTAGATGTGCATTTTTTAATGCTCTGTGTGGCCTTGGGGGCTGCTTTGATTGATCACTGGTGCGAAGGCGCAGGGTTGTTGTTCTTGTTTTGCTTAAGTGGGGCGTTGGAACAGATGGCTATGGCCAATACTGAGCGTGAGATCAAAAGTCTTTTCAAGGAAGCTCCTAAGACAGCGGTTGTTTTAGATGATAAATCTCAAGAGAGAAGGGTCAATATTGATGATTTAAAGATTGGTATGATCCTTAGGGTGAGGCCCGGAGAGCAATTTCCTGTGGATGCTCAAATCATTACGGGAACAAGCGCTGTGGATGAATCAAACCTTACGGGAGAGGCGCTACCAGTGGATAAGAACGTGGGAGATAATGTTTTTAGTTCGACGATGAACCTTTGGGGGAGTGTTGAATGCCGTGTGACCCGATTGTCTAAGGATAGTGTTCTCTCTAAGATTATTACTTTAATTCAGCAGGCGCAAGAAAGTAAGGCTCCATCTCAAAGATTTACGGACAAGTTCAGTACTGGATATACGTATGCAATCTTGAGTATGAGCATTCTCATGTTCTTTATCTGGTGGAAGGTCTATGGTAACGCTCCTTTCATTAGTGTATCTGGAGCAACGTCTGCTTTTTATAAGTCGATGACCTTACTTGTCGTTGCATCCCCTTGTGCGTTGGTGCTATCGATACCGTCTGCGATCTTAACAGGGATCGCAGCAGGAGCTAAAAGCGGGGTGCTTTTCAGAGGGGGATTTGCTATTGAGAAACTTGCAGAGATTACCCGTGTAGCCATGGATAAAACAGGCACGTTGACGACAGGGGAGCTGAAGGTTTCACAAATCAATTCTTTTCCACCAGGAAGGGAAAAAGAAGTTTTGCAGGCAGCAGCTTCCTTGGCAAATCATTCGTCTCATCCTGTTTCAAGGGCTGTCGTACGCACGTTTCAGGAAGCTAAGGATTTGTCCTTACTAGAGGTGGAGCAATTTAAAGCTTCTGTAGGAGCGGGTCTTGAAGGGGTAGTCAAAGGGGGCGGTAAGGCGTTTTTAGTTCGTCGGGAATTTCTCGTAAATGCAGCTTGGCTTGAAGCTATTGCACAGCCGAATCCTGGAATTACAGAGGTCATTTTTTCTTGCGGCAATCTTCAGGGGCAGTTACTTTTTGAGGACAGGGTACGCACTTCTAGTGGTCCTTTATTGCGTCAATTAGAGAAGAAAGGTATCCAAGTGGCTATGTTGACTGGCGACCGCCAAGAGGCTGCCAGTTTGATTGCCGGTCAGCTTGGGATGAAGGAATTTTATACAGGGCTTAAACCTGAAGAGAAGGTAGAGAAGATTAAACAGTGGAAAGCCCAAGGCCAGAAGGTAGCTATGATTGGCGATGGGGTTAATGATGCCCCTTGCCTGGCAGCCGCTCATGTGGCCGTTGGTATGGGCATGCGGGGTTCGGATGCTGCCTTGGAGCAGTCGGACATTATCCTGATGCAAGACAAGCTGGAGAATTTTTACAGTGCGTTCTTGTTAAGTCGAAGAGCTAGAAGTATTATTCATCAGAACTTGGCGATCTCTTTAGGGGTTATTGTTATTTTGGTGATCAGCGCCTTAGGAGGAACCATTCCCTTGACCTTGGGCGTCATTAGCCATGAAGGCTGTACCGTTATTGTTGTCTTTAACAGTTTACGTCTTTTGATCCCAACGAAAGAGAAATTAGCGTGAAAACATTCTTGACCATGATATAAAAATCGGGTATAACTTTGACATCTTTTCATGCTGGCGTAGCTCAGTTAGTAGAGCAGCGCATTCGTAATGCGCAGGCCGGGGGTGCAATTCCTCTCGCCAGCTTATTTTTATAGCACAGGGGTGCCCTGCCTGTCGGCAGGCAGGAAATCCTCTCACCAGCGTTCGATTTTTTGGTATTTCTAAAACAATCTTATGTTCAGTCAATTTTGGTTACGTGCTTTATTGATCATCTCTTTGGGGTTTTGCACGTATTCCTTCATGCTCAAGGCCCCATTTAAGACTTTAGATGACCAATCCTCAATCGTAGGCAATCCCTTGATCCATGATGATCAGCATATTAAAGAGATTTTTACCCGCGGGTATTTTAATGACCATTCGTATTATCGACCATTGGTTCTTCTTAGTTTTATGGAAGAATACCGCAGTTTTGGTTTAAATCCATTCTTTTATAACCTCGATAATCTTCTGTTACATCTTATCAATACATTATTGGTGTGGGTTTTAGTGGGGCTTATCCTTGAGAATTTTAATTTAGGGTTTTGGGCCGGACTTTTATTTATTCTTCATCCCATTCATGTGGAAGCTGTTTCAAATATATCTGGTCGGGCTATTCTTTTAAGCACTACTTTTGTTTTAACGGCGTTTATTGGTTTCTTGTTGTACCAGCGTCAGGGGAAGTTAAGGTTTTTGTTGGGGGCATTGGCAGTATTTACATTAGGTCTGTTATGCAAAGAATCAAGCGCAGTGTTGCCAGGGGTTATATTTTTCTATCTTATTTTTAAAAAGAAATCTTTGAAGTCTCTTTGGCCTTTTGGAGTAATCATTGGCTTTTATATTTTGCTTCGATATTATTTAGGAATGACCGAAACCTTTGCTTGGAGAAATTTAGGTGAACATATTCTAGGAATTGTAACCTTCTTACGTTCGCTCATAACAGACTTACGTCTTTTTGTGTTTCCTGTAGATCTCTACTTTGATCGGAGTCAGCGATTATTCTTGTCTTTTAGTGACTTAGAATTTTCGATGACGATTTTTATTTGGACGGTTGTTCTTCTTTGGTTGTTAATAAGCCGTCGATATATTCAGTCCATTGGGTGGTTTTCTTTATCTTGGCTCTCACTGGAGCTTTTACCAGTTTCACAAATTGTGACAACCATTGGTGTTTCGCCAGGAGTTATTTCTTGTGCTAATCATTTCTTATATTTAGCTTCAATCCCTATTTTTATTATTTTGATTGAAGTTACTAAGAATTTGATGAAAATTAATCAGCAGAGAAAATGGTTTGATGGTAGGATTTTTAAAGTGGCTATTGGAGCATTTCTTATATTTTTGTTCGTTATGAACATTGAACAGAATATTTATGCCAGTAATGAATTAGGGATGTTACAGAGGTCTATACAAATTCAACCGATCAATGCTAGGATGCAATTTTCCGTTGGGCGTATCTATGCGTTAAACGGTCAATTTGTCAAAGCGAAGGAGTGTTTTCTAAAGGCAGTCAGTATAGATCCTGCGAATCCGCGGTATCGTATTGCGGTGGCTAAATCCATTTGTGATCAGGGGAATTATCAGCAGTGTTTGGATTTATATAATCGCATTGATGATTCTGGTCCTTTTGCAAAATTGTTACAAGAAAATAAAGAGGCAACTATTCGTTTGATTAATCAACATGCTCAAATTCTTTCAAAATAAAAAAAATCGAGGTTTCTTTTCTTTCTGGTTAGCCCAGTTGATCTCGCAGTTTGGCGATAGGGTCCATCAAATGGCTCTGGTAGGGTTAATAACAACGCGCCATCCCGGCTCATCGGTGGACTTGGCGATGTTGCTTTCCTTTACCATTATTCCTGTTTTCTTAGTAGGACCGATAGCGGGAGTCTACATTGACCGTTGGGATAGGCGTACAACACTTTTTGTTTGTGATTTTATGCGCAGTCTCTTGGTTTTATTTATTGCTTTTTATTTGATGCATTTGCCAGTCATTTGGCCTATGTACGTTGCTGTTTTTGTAATATTTTCTTTCAGCCGTTTTTACGTGCCGGCTAAGATGTCTTTTATTCCTGAGATTGTTCACCGAGATGATTTGCATATTGCTAATTCTTTGGTGACAACAACTGGTATGATTGCCTTGGTATTAGGGGCATTGTTGGGAGGCTTGATTGTTGAATATACGGGGTCTTTTGGTGGGTTTTTATGGAATTCTTTTACCTTTGCCATTTCAGGCCTTTTAGTATTTTCGATTGCCACTTTTAGTCGAAGATGGCCTAATAAGGAAACGATTATTGCAGGGACTAAAGAAGTTATAAAGTATGAAAAGACCGTCTGGCATGAAATCGCAGATAGTACCGGATATATCCGCTCACAGAAAGAACTAAGATATATCTTTATTATGATGTCTATTCTTTTTGCGGCTGCCGGCGCTATTTATGTTGTGTTAATTGTCTTTATTCAACAGGCTTTTCATAGTATTACAAAAGATTTAGGTTTTTTAGCGGTTCCTTTAGGAGTAGGTTTGTTTTTAGGAAGCCTAGCCTATGGGAAATGGGGCGTTAAGTTCTCTTCCTTTAAGACTATTTTCTGGTCTTTGATTGCAGGTGGAGCCATGATTATTATTTTTGCTTCATCGGTTGAAGGAACGCATAATCGTCTTTTAGCAACGGGCTTATCTCTTGTGTTGGGTTTTGTTGTAGGGCCAACGGTCATTGCCTCCAATACAGTAGTCAATCAAGTCTGTTCCATGGAGATGTCGGGCAAGGTTTTTGCAGCTTTGGAATTTGTTATGCATTTAGCATTTCTTTTGGCGATGGTGGCCAGTTCAATTTTAGCTGACCACATTGCTCGTGTGTGGATCCTAATCGGGGTCGGGATTATATTTTTGGGTGTGGGAGTTGTGGGGATGATCCGGTTAGGTCTTGTCAAGAACACTTCAAGTCCATAGAATAGTTCAATTCAGTAATCTTAAATTAATAGGCTGTCGATTTTGAACAGGTAAGGAGAAAGCGATGAAATTTTTAAAATTAACTTTTATAGTATTCTTTGCAGGATTTTTAACAGGCTGCGCAAGCACGACAACAACACGTATTGATGCCACCAAGGTTACGGATTTAAGCGGGTATTGGAATGATACGGATGCTCGTTTAACGGCCGATGAGATGATCAAAGATTGTCTTGCAGGGCAATGGCTGTGGAATTTTAATCAGACCAATGGCCGTGCACCTGTAGTGATAGTTGGGACCATTCGTAATAAAACCTTCGAGCATATAGAGTCTGATGTTTTTATCGATAGCCTTCAGAAGGCTTTGATTAATTCAGGAAAAATAAAATTTGTTGCCTCTTCAGGAGAACGGCAGGAGGTTCGTGAAGAACGTCGAGATCAACAAGCAGGCAATACAGAACCATCGACGATTACAGCAACCGGCCATGAAACGGGAGCTGATTTTATGCTTCAGGGCAATATCAATGCCATTCAAGAAGGAGTAGAAAGTCATCATGTAATGTTTGACAGTGAAAAATCTACCTCCTTTTATCAAGTCTCGCTCGAGCTGATAGATTTAAAGACCAATCAAAAACTATGGATTGGACAAAAGGAAGTTAAAAAGCTCGTTCAACGCTCTAAAGTGTTCTAGTTAAAAAGGTCTTCATGTCCTGCTGTCTTCGCTTTTTCTTTGTCATTGTCGTGTTGACGTTAAGTTCTTGTGCTGGCCTCGAACAGGTTCAGCCGCACCTTAATACGTTAATGACGCAGCAGCAGTATGATGAAGCGTTGCAGTTAATAAATAAAGATCAAGCAGCCTACTATGGCCCCAAGAATGAGCTTCTTTTTCTGCTCGACCGCGGGCTTCTTTTACATCTAGCCCAACGCTATAAGGAAAGTATCCAAGACTTTGAAAAGGCTAAGCGCCTTTACGATGATCTCTACGGACATACTTTCTCAGAGGTGGCAGGCTCCGTACTCGTCAATGATTATTGGAAATCCTACCGTGGGGAAGATTATGAGTATGTCTTAGTCAATGTTTTTCAAGCCCTTAATTATGCTTCCCTTGATAACCTAGAGGAGGCGTTGGCGGATGTTCGTAACATTGACAATCAATTAAAGCTTATTAATGCTCGTTATAATAAGAATCAGAAGAATGTTTATCGTGATGATGCCTTTGCCCGGCTTTTGGGTGGGGCTTTGTATGAGGCGCAGAAAAATAATGAAGGTCTAAATGATGCGTACATATCTAATACGAAAGCGTTAAATGTTTACGAGAGTGAGTATACAAAGAATTACGGGCAAAGCGTTCCTTTAGTGCTAAAGCAAAATCTTCTTACCACTGCAAATTTTATGGGTAGTAAAGAATCTAATGAGTATCGTCGTAAATTTACAGATGTGAAGGTGTTGCTTCCCCAAGAGAAACTCCAAAAGGCTGAGGTGTATTTGATTGAGTATACGGGGTTTTCGCCGGTTAAAGTGGCAGATGATATTGTTGTGCCGGTGGATCTAACCCATATTGTTCGATTAAGTTTCGCCAAATTTGTCGATCGGCCAAGCCAAGTGAATTCTTCATTATTAGCCGCTTCATCGATCAAGGGGGTGGAAATTATATCACCAACCCAGGTGGCGGAAGATATTGGAAATATTGCTAAGAAGGTTTTGGAAAATCGCAGAGGGTTGCTTGCGGCAGAAGCGCTTTTAAGACCAATGGGCAAGTATGTGATAGAGAAAGTTGCGGAGGAATCTTTACGTGCCAATCATAACGATACAGGAGCGGCGATTGTTAATATTCTTGGAGATATTTATAATATCGTCAGCGAAAGGGCAGATTTAAGAAGTTGGCAGACTCTTCCTAAAGAAATTCGAATCGCACGATTGCTATTAGATCCAGGTCAATATACTCTAATGGTTCGAGATTATAACCAGATGAATATGCTCGTGGAAGAAAAGAATTTAGGGAACGTTCAGTTGAAAGCTGGGCAAAAGAAGTTTGTCGTCAGCCGTTGTTATCGTTAGTCTTGAATTTAGTGATAAAGGGCCATAGAATAAGGTAGTTAAAGGAGATTTAATATGAAGAACTTTGCAGTTTTAGCTTCAGGCA